>JAZFQW010000359.1:0-3220 GCA_036445335.1 Alphaproteobacteria bacterium
CCACAAACGCCTTGTTAGGGTGTGGTACCCGGTGTTATTCACACCGCCTAACTTTGGCGCATGATATTGAGATTGCAAGGGCTATTTGCACGCCAGACCACATGTATTGATAGGCGGTGTTAGACGCCTGGACGTGTCTGTGGCACAAGAGCCCGACGATGGCCCAAAAAGCTGAAAAGTTTACGAAGAACTAGGGATACCGGCGCCGGGCGCTCACGGCGATGATCCGGGCCGGCGGTTAAACCAAGGGACCCTTTGGCCAGGAGCCGCTGTTCGGAGGTGTCCCCTCGGACTTCCGCTTTCGGCCAGATAGCAGACCTTCGTGGGGCGATGTCCGCTATGCTGCCGGTCACGTCAGCTTCACGCCAGGGAGCGGACCCGCAAGACGGTGTCGCCAAACGTCTGCCCTGACCCCAACCGGACCTCCCGGAAATTCGCGCACTTGGTCCTGAAATGCATTCTGGTGAATGACGCCATGCTCCGGAAACGAAAACCGACTCTTGGCGAGGTGGCGGTCGACCGTATTGCGCGGCTTGTGGCCCTGTGCTGCCTCGCCGCGACCGCCGCTTGCACCTTCCTCGAGCGGCTGGCTCTGCCCACCGCCGAACTGGGTGATCGGCATTGGGCGATCGCCGACGCCGCATCGCTTGAAACGGTGGATCATGGCGCCTGGGACACCTTCCTTGCCACCTATGTCGACACCGACCCGGCGGGCGTGAACCGCGTCGACTACGCCGCGGTGGCCGTCGATGACCGGGCGGCGCTCGACGCTTATCTGGACCTGCTACAGGCCACTCCGGTGAGCCGCCTGTCGCGGGACGAGCAGCTGGCTTTCTGGGTCAATCTGTACAACGCCCGCACCGTGGCGTTGATCCTCGACCACTACCCCGTCGACTCGATCCGCGATATCCGGTTGCGGCTGTTTTCGTTCGGCCCCTGGGAAGAGCCGTTGATGACGGTGGCGGACCGGACGTTATCGCTGAACGATGTCGAGCACCGGATCATCCGACCGATCTGGCGCGACCAGAGGGTGCATTACGTGCTCAGCTGTGCCGCCAGGGGCTGCCCGAACCTGGGACTGCGGGCCTACACCGGGGAATCCATCGATCGGGCGATGGACGAAGCGGCGCGGGCCTATGTCAACGATCCGCGCAGCGTCAGCTTCGACGGGAACGGCCGGCTGACCGTCTCCAAGATCTATGGCTGGTTCCGCGAGGACTTCGGCGGCGACCATCCGGGCGTGCTCGCCGAGCTGCGGCGCCATGCCGCCGCCCCTCTGCGCGACCGGCTGGAGGGCCGCGAGCGCGTCGACGCCTACGCCTATGACTGGTCGCTGAACGACACCGGCGCGCCCTAGCCCGCACTTCTCATACTGGCCACGGTCTGCGCGGCGCCCGGGCAGTCCGCCAGCTGCGTCGAACGCCTCGACCGTAGCGTTGCTACGCTCTTCGGCCTTCTCCTCGCGGCTCGGACCGACCGGACGCGACGCACGCCGTGGCCAGTATGAGAAGTGCGGGCTAGCGCCTATCCGTCTTTCGCCCGATCCGACAGGGCGGCTTTTCGGGCGCGCCCCTTCAGCCGTTTCAGCGGTTGCGCTGCCGGTTCGGCCGCCGGCTGGGTCGGCGGCGTTTCCCGCGTTCTTCCGGTCAGCGGGTCCCAGTATTTCTTCCCGGTGGCGGTTGCCATCGTCAGCGGCCGCAGGACAACGGCGTCCCGTTTGGCGTTGTGCACGCACATGGAGATGGGTCCGTCGGCGGACGCGACCATGAACACGCAAGATTCGCAGCGGTCCCGTTCCAGCCGCTCGGCATCCATGAAGTTGTGCACGAATATGCTGATCTTGTTGACCCGGCCGCCGGACCGGGCCAGCCCTGCGCGCATCTGCCAGGCCTTGCGCGCGACGAACCTGATCACCTTGGCGCACAGGGTCGGATTGCCGATCGCCACCCGGGCCGCGGCCGCCAGGCTGTGCTTCCAGTCGTGCCGGTCGAAGCGATGGCCGGCGGAGCGGCGGAACAGATCGGCGAAGAAGGCGTTGTCGTCGAACAGCGGGTAGAGCCGCCCGCCCGCCTCCAGCAGCGCGGTGTATTTGTTGCAGCGCGGATGGCCCACCATCGGGGCGTCGAAGTCCACCGGGAAGCCGACACCCTCGGATATCCCCGCGATCACCGATTGCTGGCTGATCACGGCATCCCGTTGTCGCAGCACGCCGCGCCCGGTATCCGCCTGCAGCTGGAACGACGCCAAATGCACCGCGTCGGCGTGAGCGGTGAAAAACCGTGTCAGCGCCGGGATCTCCGAGAAATTGCCGTCGAAGACGGTGGTGTTGAACAGAATCCGCACGTCCAGCCCGCGTGCCAGATCGATGTAGTCGCGGCGCACCGCGTTCAGCGCCACCTCGCTGGCGTAGCCCGCGCGCTGCTGGGTCATGTCCACGTGAAATGCGACGTCGACCAGCCCCGCCGCCGCCAGCTCTTCCAGAAGATCCCGACTGGCCTTGATGCCGTTGGTGAACAGGGCCGGGCGCATGCCCCGATCCCGGATGCGCCGGACGATGGCCACCAACTCGTCGCGCCGGCGCAGCGTCGGGTCGCCGCCGGTCACTTGGACGTCGGTGCGGCGGCCGTAATGCCGGTGGATCATGTCGATGCGCCGGAACACCTCGTCAATCGGGATGTCCCGCACCACCTCCGCGTGCTCCGACAGATAGCACAGGGTGCAGTCCAGGTTGCAGCGCTGGGTCACCTCCAGCGCGACGCAGCCGATCGGCCAGCTGCGGCCGGCCAGCTGCCGGTCGTCCCATACCCCGTGCCGCTTCAGGTTTTCCCGCAGCGGCGCGTGGCGGTCCTTGTGCGCGCAATCGGCACCGGGCCAGGCGGCGATTTCCGCTGGCGTCAGATATCGGTCGGCGGGCGGCTCTCCGTCGGCCATGGCACCCCTCATGTCCCGCCGCCGCGATGGCGGCTGGTGGCGGCGGCCACGGCCGCCTGCCGCCAAGGCATTCTAGGGATGTGATGCCCTGGACCCCGATAAATCTGCATAAAAACCTCGTGACGGGCCGTGATGGGCGGCGTCGCCCGTTGCCCGTCGATGAACCGCGACAGTCCTGTGTTGCGTCGCCTGTAATACCAAGGATCGCTGATATTGACCCATTTGATGGCGTGCGGAGGCCCGCCGGGCAGGCTCGGTCCGCGGCGCGATGCAGCCGCCTCGGGCAAGG
>JAZFQW010000360.1:0-4507 GCA_036445335.1 Alphaproteobacteria bacterium
AGCGAGCGGGCCGAAGCGGTCGCGGCGTATCTCGCCGCGCAGGGCGTCGACCCGCAGACGATCGAGACCGGCTTTGTCGGTCAAAGCGATCAGTTGGTGGCGACCCCCGACGGCGTCCGCAATGCGGATAACCGGCGGGTCCTGATCCTGTTGGAGCAGTAGGCCGGTAGGGTCCCCGCGCGGCCCCGGCACCGCCGCGCCGCGCGGGGGCGGCCACCGCCACGGCGGACACAGCAGCGCGCCGTCCCGTCGCACCGCCCGCCGCGTTTGGGCGGCGGCTGGATCCAAGGCATGACTTACCCCTCGTCAGTGGCAGCATCGGCTCCGACCCTCGGCTCTGTTCCCACGTTCCCGGGAGGGTTTCGATAATCGAAAGCATCTCCGGAACGGCCGACCTGGTCGTCCGCGTGGTCACCACCTATGGGCTCAGCGTCATCGGCGCGATGGTGATCTTGATCGTCGGCTAGCCCGCACTTCTCCCACTGGCCACGGTCGGCGACAGCGCCGCCCGCAGGTCGCGCCCGGGCGGCGCGCCCGCGGCGTCGAACGCCTCGACCGTCGCATTGCTACGCTCTTCGGCCTTCTCCTGGTGGATCGGACCGCCCGGACGCGACGCAGACCGCGGCCAGTATGAGAAGTGTGGGCTAGATCGCCGCCGGCTGGGCACGCTCCGCTGTCGACACCGCGCTCACCAAGACCGACAAGATCGACGTTATGCTGCGCGGCCTTCGCGGCCGCGGGTCGCCGCCCGGCCGGGGGCCCGCGATTTCACCCGGCAGCCTCGAATTCGCCCGCCTCTGAATAAGTCAAAATCCACCGAATCGCCGGTATCCGGCGTATATAAATGCAACTATCTGTTAATCATTACAAACAGTGAACTATAATTCTCCATTTGCAAGGCGTTCTCGGTTCAATTGTGCGAGAACTTTAATGAATAATTGTTGAAAGATAAAGAAGAAACCATATTATCTTGGTCCATCGGCGTGGTCCGGTTTACAAACATTTAATTATTTATGGCAATTATCCATTGCTTTGATTGCGGCGCGTGCGCCCGAAATCGGATAGCCGTCATGGCAGTAGGACTTCATTCGGCGGCCGAAGCGACGGCCGAAGGGTTCGACCCGGCGAGTCCGCGGGATTCGACCGGGTGCGACCGAGTCTTGGTCGTCGAAGACACTCCGTCGCTGTCCCGCCTGTACGTCGAGTATCTGAAACGCGAGTCGTTCTCGGTCGAGTCGGTCGAGACCGGCGCCGCGGCGCTGGCGGCGATCAATCGGCAAGCGCCGCAACTGATGCTGCTCGATCTGCACCTGCCCGACATGCACGGCATGGACGTGCTGCGCCACGTCACCCAGCAGGGCCTGCCGACGGGCGTGGTGGTGATCACTTCGAATGCCTCGATCAACGTGGCGGTCGAGGCGATGCGCGCCGGGGCGCACGACTACATCGTCAAGCCGTTCAATCCCGATCGTCTCGCCAATACCGTTCGCAACACTCTTGAGCGGATGCGGCTGGCGCGGATCGCCGAATACGATGACGGCGGCGCGGCGCGCGACGGCTATTGCGGTTTCATCGGCTCGTCGCCGGCGATGCAGTCGGTCTATCGGATCATCGACAGCGTGGCGCCGTCGAAGGTGACGGTGTTCATCACCGGCGAGAGTGGCACCGGCAAGGAGGTCTGCGCCGAAGCGATCCACCGGTGCAGCCCGCGCGCCGACATGCCTTTCGTGGCGATCAATTGTGGCGCCATCCCCAGGGACCTGATGGAGTCGGAGATCTTCGGACACCGCAAGGGCGCCTTCACCGGAGCGGTCGCCGACCGCGACGGCGCGGCCACGCGCGCCGATGGCGGAACGCTGTTCCTCGACGAGATCTGCGAGATGGCCCCCGACCTGCAGACCAAGCTGCTGCGCTTCATCCAGACCGGATCGTTCCAACGGGTCGGCGGCAACGTCCTGGAAACCGTCGATTTCCGAATCGTCTGCGCGACCAACCGCGACCCGTTGCTGGCGGTTCAGGAAGGCCGCTTCCGCGAGGACCTCTATTACCGGCTTCACGTTGTGCCGATCCATCTGCCGCCGCTGCGCGAGCGCGGCGGCGACGTCAGTGAGATCGCCAGCCACCTGCTGGCCGAATATGCCAAGGAGGAGGGCAGGAAGTTCCGCAGATTCAGCGCCGACGCGCTGGCGCTGATCGGCGCCCATCCCTGGCCCGGCAATGTGCGGCAATTGCAGAACGTCGTCCGCAACGCCGTTGTGCTGCACGACGGCGACGAAATGACCGCCGCGCTGCTTCCGACCACGGTCCACGCCGCCGCCGTGGTGGTTGCCGACGGGGCCCGGCAAGGCGATGCGCCGGCGCCCGGCCGGCCGCCGATTCTGCCGCTGTGGCAGGTTGAAAAGCAGGCGATCGAGGCCGCCATCGCGGTCTGCGACGGCAACATACCGCGCGCCGCGGCGTTGCTCGAGATCAGCGCATCGACGATCTACCGCAAGCGGCTCGCCTGGTAGCCGACCCGCCGCACGCGGCGACCGATTCCACCTCGCATCTCTGGCCCGCACGTCTTACACTGGCCGCTGTCGGCGCGACAGCGCCACGCAGACCGTGCTCTACGGCAGGATGACGATTTGCGTGCCGTCATTCACCAGATTCCAGATTTCCTCGATCTCGGCGTCGTCGACGGCGATACAGCCGTTGGTCCAGTCGGCGTAGGGGTGGCCGACCTGGGCGGCGTTCATGCCGTTCGGCATCCCGTGAATCATGATCTGGCCGCCCGGGCTGAGGCCGGCCTCCGCCGCCGACCAACGGTCGTTCGGGCGCGGATAGGAGATATGGAGCGACAGGTGGAACCTGCTGTCCGGGTTGCGCCAATCGATGCGGTAGCCGCCTTCCGGGGTGCGGCCGTCCCCCTCCCGCGTCTTGTGGCCTTCCGGCACCCGGCCCAGCGCGACGCGATAGGTGCGCATGACCTCGCCGTCGTTGAGCAGGTACATGGTCCGCTCGGCCTTGTAGACCAGAATCAGGTCGGCACTCTCGCGCCCACCCTCGTTGTTAGCCGGTGCCGGGCTCGCCATACCGGGCGCGGCAAATATTATGGTAAACAGGGCCAGGACTGTGGCAATATATATACCGCTGGAGGCCGACGGGCGGTCGGTGCGGCGGTGCATTGTGGTCTTATGCTGTGTCGGTTGCTGCATCGAGGCCGTCCGGGCGGTTTCCAGTATAGGGTTCGCAATTTGGCGTTGATGTCAATGGTACAGCCAAAGCGGTTAACCCGACGTTTATCAATCGGCGCCATCGTCGGGGCGATGATCGGCCTGGCGGCCGGTGGCGGTTGGGCGCAGGACGTCGTTGGCGAAATGCAGACCTACCGAACGGTCTACGAAGACACCCTCCTGGATGTCGCCCGCCGGTTCGACCTGGGTTTCGTCGAGATGCGCGCCGCCAACCCGGACGTCGATCTGTGGCTGCCGGGAGCCGGCACCGAGGTCATCCTGTCGACCGCCCATCTGCTGCCCGATGCGCCGCGCGATGGGGTTGTGATCAATCTGGCGGAGATGCGGCTCTATTTCTTCGCCGAGCCCAATGGCGTACCGCAGACCCACCCGGTGGGTATCGGCCGCGCGGGCCGGCTGACACCGCTCGGACGAACCAGCATCGAGCGCAAGGCCGCCGATCCGGCATGGTACCCGCCGGCCTCGATTCGCGCGGAAAAGCCGTACTTGCCGGCGGTCGTGGCGCCGGGGCCGGACAATCCGCTGGGCGAATTCGCGCTCTATCTCGCGTGGCCGGCCTATCTGATCCACGGCACCAACAACCCGTGGGGCATCGGCCGTCGAGTCAGCAGCGGTTGCATCCGCATGTACCCCGAGGACATCGAGCGGCTGTACGGCGCGATTCCGATCGGCGTGCCGGTCACCGTCGTCGATCAACCGGTCAAGTTCGGCAGCATCGACGGCGCGCTGTACATCGAGGTCCACCCATCGCAATCCCAGGCCGATCAGCTTGAGATCGAGGGCGAATTCGACCCTGAGATTCCCAGCGGAATCCTCCAACTGGCCGAAGAGAAGGCCGCCGGTCTCGACCTGACGGTGAACTGGGCGACGGTCCTGCGGGCGGCGCAGGAAAGGCGGGGATACCCGGTCCGGATCAGCCAATAACCGGGTATCCGCCGCAACGGGCTATTTTTCCATCGACTGCTGGAACATGCGCTCGGCGCGCTCCGCCGACGCCGCCGCCGCCTCCGCCGCCGCCTGCGCGGCGGCCGCCGACCGTGCGGCGCGCTCCGCCGCCGCTTCCGCCGCGTCGCTCGCCATCATCGCGTCCTCGTCGCTCATCGTCTCGCACGCCGCCACCCCGATCGTCATCGCCCCGATGACGAGAAGCATGCCGAACTTCCGCGCAACATTATTCATGGTGATCCCTCTCATTTGCAGTCGCGGCACGTTAACCAATAACAGATTAGGCGATAAGCGCCCACCGATTAAGCGATTTCTGGCCCAGCCCG
>JAZFQW010000361.1:0-2281 GCA_036445335.1 Alphaproteobacteria bacterium
GCCCAGGTCGGCCTCAGCAGCCAGGCCGAGACCGATCTGCGCAAGTTCGAGGAGCTGGTGGCGACTTGGCCGCTGGTCCGCGAATGCCACATGCTGGCCGGCGAGACCGACTTCCTGTTGAAGGTTGTCGCCGAGGACTGGGACGCCTACCAGCGCTTCCTGACCACCCAGTTGACCGCGGCGCCCAGCGTCAGCCACGTCAAATCGGCGTTGGCGATCCGCACCGGCAAGAGCCTGCCCGGCGTGCCGATCGAGGTGCCGGGCGACAGCAACGAGAACCGCAGAGGCTGACAGGGACGCCGTTAGGCCGCGCCGCGTCCGCGGAGGCGGATCGTGCGCCCGACCCACGGGTCTGGCGCACGGTCGCCGCGCTCGGCACTCAGCGGTGGCCGCCGAAATTCAGCGGAAAGACCAAGTTGAACGACGGGACTGGATAGATCGGCGCGGGATAGTAGTAGACCGGCGGTGGGACGTACACCGGATAGGGTCGGTAGTTGTAATATCGCGGTTGGTGACGGCTTCGGAAGTACGGGCGATTGTGGCCACGTCCGCGGTTCTGGTCGCCGTTGTAGTACCAGCCGTTGTACCCGCCGCCATTGCCGCCGCCGTGGGCGAAGGCCGGCGCGGCCGCCGGAAGGGCTAGGGCGGCGGCGAGACCGAGCACGACGGCGCCGCGCCGCAGCGATCGGGTGAGGGTGATCCGTTTCATCCAAACCTCCGATTATTCCCTGTGGCCCCGCCGATCGCCTTGCCGAGCGGCATCGGCCAGTGCCTCCATCTGGGAGGCTGGGCGAAAACTGTGTCATTACGGTGACTGGCGGGCCGCCATCGCGGCCGCGGACGTCGGTGTCGGATTCGGCGGCGGCCGGTCGTCTAATAGGCGACGGCGGCGCGAACACGGAGACGACGATGCTGTATACACTGCTGATCTACCAGGCCGAGGAAGTCTTCGACACCTTCACCGAGGCCGACCGGGAAGCGATGCTGAGCGGGCACCGGACGCTGCAGCAAACGGCCAAGGCGGGCGGCGCCTTCGTCCTGGCCAACGAGCTCATGCGCAGCGACGCCGCCACCACGGTGAGGCTGCGGGCCGACCAGACCACCATCGTCGACGGCCCGTTCGCCGAGACCAAGGAACAACTGGCCGGACTCTACGTCGTCGACTGCGAGAATCTCGACGGGGCGATCGACCTGGCCAAGCAGATCCCCAACGTCCGTACCGGCAGCATCGAGATCAGGCCGATCGCCTATTTCGAGGGGCCGCCGGCGGGATAATCTGCCTTGGGCGACCTCGACCGACTGCTGCGGGCCGCCCATCCCCGGGCCCTGGCGACCCTGATCCGCCTGCTGGGCGATATCGACGCGGCCGAGGACGCGTTGCAGGAGGCGCTGGCGCGCGCGCTGGAGGTCTGGCCGTCCCGGGGCGAGCCCGACAACCCGGTCGCGTGGCTGGTGACCACCGGCCGCAACCGGGCGATCGATGCGCTGCGGCGGCGCCAGCGGGAGGCCCGCCACGTGGCGTCGATGCCGCCGCCGGCCGACGACGGCGGCGCCGAGACCCGCGCCCTGGAGGCGGCGGCCGGGCAGCGCGTCCACGATGATCTGCTGCGGCTGATCTTCACCTGCTGCCATCCGGCGCTGGCCGAGCCGGCGCAGGTCGCGCTGACGCTGAAGACCGTCGCCGGCCTGTCGGTCGACGAGATCGCCAGGGCGTTCCTGGTCTCGACGAAGACCATGGAAAAGCGCATCACCCGCGCCAAGCACAAGATCGCCGACGCGCGCATCCCCTATGAGGTGCCCGACGCGGCGCGGCTGCCCGAGCGCCTGAACACCGTGTGCGCCGTCATCTATCTGATCTTCAACGAAGGCTACAGCGCGTCGCGCGGTCCCGACCTGATCCGCGTCGACCTCTGTCACGAGGCGATCCGCCTGGCACGGCTGCTGGCGCGGCTGTTCCGCTCCGAGCCGGAGGTCACCGGGCTGCTGGCGCTGCTGGTCCTGCAGCATTCGCGCTGGCGCGCCCGGCTGGACCGGCACGGCCATATCGTCACGCTGGACCGGCAGGACCGGACGCTATGGCACGGCGGCCTGATCGCCGAGGGGCGGGCGCTGGTGGAAAAGGCCTTGCGGCGCCGGCGGCCCGGCGCATACCAGATCCAGGCGGCTATCGCCGCGGTCCACAGCGAGGCGGCGCGCGCCGAAGACACCGACTGGGCGCAGATCGCCGAGCTCTACGGCGTGCTGGAACGCTATCAGCCGTCGCCGGTGGTGACCCTGAACC
>JAZFQW010000362.1:0-2456 GCA_036445335.1 Alphaproteobacteria bacterium
GTGCGTCACGCCGCTTGCCCGATGCGGATGGCATCGCGCCGCGCGGCGTTCCTGCCCTGTCGGCGCGACAGCGCCGCGCAGACCGTGGCCAGGGTGAGAAGTGCGGGCTAAAAGTTGTCGCCGCCGATCAGGTTGCCGATGCCGCCCAGCACCGAGCCTTCGCCCTTGCTGCCGCTCGACGCCGCCAGCATCCGCCCGGCCAGGCGCGAGAACGGCAGGCTCTGCAGCCAGACCTTGCCGGGACCAGTCAGGGTGGCGAAGAACAGGCCCTCGCCGCCGAACAACATCGACTTGATGCCGCCGGCCTGGGTGATGTCATAGGTCACGCTGTCGGTCAGCGCGGCCAGACAGCCGGTGTCGACGTGCAGCGTCTCGCCGGCGGCCAGCTCGCGCTCCACCAGGGTCCCGCCCATATGGACGAAGACCCAGCCGTTGCCTTCCAGCTTCTGCATGATGAAGCCCTCGCCGCCGAACAGGCCGGTCAGGATCTTGCGCTGGAAGTGGATGCCGATCGACACGCCCTTGGCTGCCGCCAGGAAGCTGTCCTTCTGGCAGATCAACCGGCCGCCGAGGTCGCTCAGCTTGATCGCTAGGATGTTGCCCGGAAAGGGCGCGCCGAACGCCACGTGCGCCTTGCCGCTGCCGGTGTGGGTGAAGACGGTGGTGAACAGGCTCTCGCCGGTGATCACCCGCTTGCCGGCGCCGATCAGCTTGTCCATGAAGCCGCCGCCGTCCTGGCCGGAGCCGTCGCCGAAGATCGTGGTCATCTCGATCGTGGCGTCCTTGAACATCATCGCCCCGGCCTCGGACACCGCGCTCTCGCCCGGGTCGAGCTCGATCTCGACGTACTGCATCTCCTTGCCGTGGATCTCGTAGTCGATCTCGTCGGCGTGCTCGACCCCCGGCGTCGCCGGCGGCGGAGCGGCCATCGGCTCCGGCGCGCCGGCCTGCAGCTCGGGCACCCGGTCGACGGTCAGCCACTCGGCGAAGCCGGCGCGCCAGACATGGGCGGTCGGATTCTGCCGCGCCAACTCGACCGCCTCGGCGTGGCTCACCGGCCCGGTCTGCTTTCCGTTCACGCTGAAATGCCACTCGGTCATGACGCTCCCCCAATATGAGAATTCGTGGTTACCGCCGCGCTCAGCCGAGCGGCGGCGTGCCGGTCTGCTCGTGCAGCGAGGCGACGGTGGCCGCGTCCAGCCCGAGCCGGGCGGCCAGCAACTGCAGGTACATCCGCTCCGCCGGCGTGTCGACCTCGATCGCCAGCAGCGACGCGGCATAGACCTGGGCGGCCATGCCCGGCCCGTCGACCGCCGCCAGCAGACCGTCGAGATCCAGTGGTCTGTCCATCTCCGCCACCACGAACGCCCGCTCCTCGTCGCTCGCGCTGTCCTCCTCGAGCCGGCCGAGGATGCGGCCGCGCTCGTCGGCGTCGATGACGCCGTCGGCCTTGGCCGCCGCGATCATCGCGCGCACCAGCACCAGCGCGGCGGCGGCCGCCCCGCCGCCTTGCGGCGCCGCGCCGGTCGGTGGCGGTGCCGCCGTCGCCTCGGGAGGGGGCGGTGCCGCGGATGGACCCTGCGGCGGCGGCGGTGGCGCGGACATGCCGGGCGGCGGTGGCGGTGCCCCGCCCGCTGGCGAGCCGGGTGGTGGTGGCGGCGCGCTCGTCGGCGGTCGCGTGGCCGCGGCGCTGCGCTTCTGTGAAACGTGCTCAAACGCCGCCACCGCGACGCCGCCCAGAAGCGTCATGGCGCCGCCACCGAGCAGACCGCGGCCCAGCGACGAGGCGCGGCGCCCCGCCGACGATCGGCCGAGCCCGCCGCCCATCAGGCTGCCCAGCAGGCGTTCGCCATTGATCATGATCGTGCCTCCCCACACGCTCGCAGGCCGCCAGGATACCCCAGTCACTGCCGGCCGGGCGCGAAAATATGCGCGCTTCGGCGCCTCGATGGCGGCATTCACCGATCGGAAGGGCGATCGTGACACCAGCGACTGCGGCGCCACCTGCTCACCTCAACCCAGGCGGAAATGTTCGCCGGATTATGCAGAGTTTCTGACCTCCGGTATTGCCGACACCGGCTAGCCCGCCCTTCTCATACTGGCCGCGGCCTGCGCGGCGCTGTCCCCCCGACAGGGCAGGAACGCCGCGCGGCGCGATTCCTTCGCATCGGGCAAGCGGCGTGACGCACCCTGTCGGGGGGACTGCGCCGCCCGAAGGGTCGCGCCCGGGCGGCCCGCCCGCTTCGTCGAAGGCCTCGACCGTAGCGTTGCTACGCTCTTCGACCTTCTCCTGGCGGCTCGGACCGCCCGGACGCGACGCAGGCCGTGGCCAGTATGAGAAGTGCGGGCTACGCACGGCCACCTGTTGCATTCCGGTCGATATTTTCATAACATGTGCATGGACATGTTCAAGGAGAGCGGTTGATGAAATCCGAGCGTTTGGTTGTGCTGGTGTC
>JAZFQW010000363.1:0-4322 GCA_036445335.1 Alphaproteobacteria bacterium
CCCTCCTCGCGCGGCCGACCGACGGGCGGAGCCCCGTCCGGACGGTCGAGACTAGCCCGCATCTCTCACGCTGGCCACGGTCTGCGCGGCCCGCGAAGCAGATGCGGGCTGGCCAGATTGCCTGATAGGATGTCGGCGTCCCTTACGGATGCCGCACCATGCCGCCAAGGACCTCGTCACCCGCCAGCGCCAAGCCGTCGGAACGCCCGCGCGCCCGGCCGACCCGCGTGCAGCGCGACTGGCTCGCCCGCGGGCTCGCCCAACCCGGCGGCAAGCTGCCGCTGTTCGATGGCAACGGCCAGCGGGTCAGCCGGCGCACCGTCGAGGCCTGCCTGGGCGCCGGCTGGTGCGCGCCGTGGTTCGACAACCCGCTCAAACCCGACTGGCTGGTCTGCCGCCTGACCGACACCGGCCGCCGGGCGCTCACCTAGCCCGCACGTCTCACACTGGCCGACTCACGGCGCCGCCGACAGATCCCGCTCGAGCGCCGTCACCCGGTCGATCAGCCGGTCGGCCTCGCGCTGCTGAACCGGGTCGAAGTCCGGCACCGGCGGGCGGCAGCGGTCGGTGGCGAACACGCCCGTCGCCAGCCGCAGCTGCTTGAGGAACCGGATGCTGACGTCGATGTGCTGGTTGGCGAAGGCGAGCACCGGCAGCACCGCCTCGAATAGCCGCCGCGCCTCGGCCTCCCGGCCCGCCGCATGGTGGCGGTGGATCGCCACGTACACCGACTCCATGGCTGTGGGCATGAAGGCGTGCACGCCGCGCGCCAGCGCGTCCATCATCTGGCTCACCGCCCAGCCGCCGCCGACATGCAGGCGCCCGCCGGTGGCGGCCAGGACGGCGCTGTATTTCGGCCCCGCCGGCACGACCTCGACCTTGAGGCAGCGGACCGCCGGAATCCGCTCGAACAGGTCGACGATCTCGGCGATCGGCAACCCCGGCCCGTGCCAGTCGAGGTCTTGGATCATCAGCAGGTCCGGGCCGGCCGCGCCGACCGCGCGCAGCATCGCCAGCCGGTCGGCGGCGCCGACCCCGGCGGGCGGCTGGCACAGCACCCCGTCGGCGCCCAGCGCCCGGGCGCGGGCGGCCCGCCGGCACCGTTCGGCCTGGTCGTCGGCGGTGACGCTGAGGATCACCGGCAGCCGGCCGGCGGCGTGGCCGACGACGGTCTCGGCCACCAGGTCGGCCTCGCCGGCCGACAGGCTGGCGGCCTCGCCGGCGACAGCCAGCGCCAGCATGCCGGCGCAGCCCGACGCGACGACATGGTCGACCAACCGGCACAGGCCGGCGACGTCGACCTTATCGGCGGCGGTGAATGGCGTGTTGAGGCTGGGCACGATGCCGCGCAATGCCACCGGGCAGGCGTCGCCGGCTCGGTCGCTCATTGGCCGTAGCCGAACTGTCGCGGCAGCCACAGCACCGTTTCCGGCAGCAACACCATGGCGAACAGCGCCACCACCAATACGATCATGAACGGCCATATCTCGCGGATCATGTCGCGCAGCGCGATGCCGGTCAGGCCGTTGATGACGAACAGCAGCACGCCGTAGGGCGGCGTGATCAGGCCGATCATCATGTTGACGATGATCACCACGCCGAAATGCACCGGGTCGATGCCGAGCTGGCGGACCGTAGGCATCAGCAGCGGCACCAGCACCAGCAACATGGTGGTGGCGTCCAGGAAGCAGCCGAACAGCAGGAACGCCACGTTGACGACCAGCAGGAACGCCAACGGCGTCAGCTCCAGCCTCGCGATGAAGTGCGCCAGGTCGTTGGGGATCTGTTCGGTCGCGACGATGTGGTTCAGCACGAAGGCGCCGCCGATGAGCAGCGCGACGACGGCGCTCGACCGGGTCGACTCCACCAGCAGGTCGATCAGGCCGCGCAGGTGCAGCGTGCGATATACCAGAGCCGACAGCAGCAGCGCGTAGGCGGCAGCGACCGAGGCCGCCTCGGTCGGCGTCGTCACGCCGCCATAGATACCGCCCAGCAGGATCACCGGCAGCATCAGCGCCGGAAAGGCGCGAAAAGTGACCCGCGGCAGCTCGCGCAGCGCGACCGGCGGCTCGACCGGGAAGCCGCGGCGCCGGGCGATCACCGCGACGGTGACCATCAGGCTGGCCGCCATGATCAGGCCGGGGACCACGCCGCCGAGGAACAGCGCGCCGACCGAGGTGCTGGAGACCAGCGCGTACAGCACCATCGGGATCGAAGGCGGGATGATCGGCCCGATGGTCGCCGAGGCCGCGGTGATCGCGGCGGCGAAACCGGGGCTGTAGCGGCCGCCGCGGCTCATCATGTCGATCAGCAGCCTGCCGATCCCGGCGGCGTCGGCGATGGCGCTGCCGCTCATGCCGGAGAAGATCAGGCTGGCGACCACGTTGACGTGGGCCAGGCCGCCGCGCAGCCGCCCGACCACGGCCAGGCAGAACGTCAGCAGCCGGTCGCTGATCGTGCCGGCGTTCATCACGTTGGCGGCGAAGATGAACAGCGGCACGGCCAGCAGCACGAAACTGTTGAACAGGCCGTTGAGGACCTGCTCGCCGGCCAATCCGACGTCGCGGCCGGCGGCGAACAGGTATGCGATGCTGGCGATCAGCATGGCGAAGCCGATCGGCGTGCCGATCGCCGCGAGCCCCAGCAGCAGCGCGATCAGCAGCAGGAATTCGGGGCTCAACGGGCCATTGACTGGCTAGACATGACTTCGCCAGCCAGCCCTCACCAGGGTCCAGACGACGTGTATCTGGCGGACCGCGACCGCGACCATGAATGCGATGAAGACCGAGAACACGACATCGAATCGGACCTTCAGGATCCAGGTGTGGTCGCGTGCCATGAAGGCGACGAAATCGTAGGTCGCCGGCAGCGCGGCGATCATCGCGCCGGCCAGCGCCACCGCGCTGAGCAGCGCCAGGACGCGCCGCGCCGGCGGCGGAGCGCCGTGGTACAGCATGGTGAAGGCGATATGGTCGCGCTCCTTCAGCAGGAACGCGCAGGCCCAGAAGACCAGCCAGACATAGGTGATCATGCACAGCTCGAGGGTCCAACCGAGCGGCTGGTTGACCACGTAGCGCATGAAGATCTGCAGCAGGAAGGCGCCGAACATGGTGGCGAAGATCGCCGCCCCCACCAGTTCGGCGCCCCTGCCCAGCAATCTGGCCGGTCCGCTCACCGGCGTGTCACTGGACGGCGTTGATCCGATCGATCAGGCCGTCGGGCCAGTCGTTGGAAAAATCCGACTCCAGATATTGCTGTTGCACGTGGCTGCGGAAGGCGGCGACGTCGGGCTCGGTGATGGTCATGCCCTTCGAGGCGAAGAAGTCCAGCAGCGACGCCTCGTTGAGCAATCGGTTCTCGTTGTTGAACCGCACCGCCGCCGCCGCCGCGCTCCTGACCAGCCCATGCTGCTCGGCGCTCAACGAATCCCAGGTCGACGCGGCCATCGAGAAGAACACGCCGTCGACCAGGTGGCCGGTCAGCACGATCTGGTTGGTGACTTCGTAGAAGCCGGCGGCGAGGTCGGTCGGCAGCGGGTTGTCCTGGCCGTCGATGGCGCCGGTCTGCAGCGACGTATAGACTTCGCCGAACGCCAGCGGCGTCGGATTGGCGCCCAGCGCCCGGCCGAGGAACTGCCAGGTGTCCGACCCGGGCATGCGCAGGTTGACTCCGTCCAGATCGGCCGGCGTCCTGACGTCGCGCACGTCGCGCAGGTTGAGCTGCCGGGTACCCAGATACGCGACGTCGAGGATCTGGATGTCCATGGCGTCCTTGACCTTGGCGTAGAACTCTTCGCCGATCGGACCGCCGAAGACGGCTTGTTGATGGTCCGGGTCGCGGATCAGGTAGCCGGCGGTGAAGATCGAATATTCGGGGAGCTGCTTGGCGATGTCCTGCGCCGAGATCAGCGCCATTTCCAGGTTGCCGCGCTGCATCGCCACCGGCTCGGTGCCCTGGGCGAATAGGGTCGCGTTGAGAAAGACCTGGACGTCGAACTCGCCCGGCGCGGACCGCTCCAGCCATTCCTTGAAGATGTACAGCATCTCGGCATGCGAGTCGCCGGGCACCGCCGGGGTCGAGATCCGGATTTCGATCGGGTCCGCGGCGCTGGCCGGCGATGCGAGTCCGGCCAGCGCGACCGCCGCTGCGAATGCCAGGGCGACCGCGGCAACCGCATGACGGCGTATTGGCGTTGATAAGATCATCTGTTCCTCCCGTTAGCTTGTATTGGGCCTAGCCCGCACTACTCACACTGGCCACGGTCTGCGCGGCGCTGTCGCGCCGACAGGGCAGGAACGCCGCGCGGCGCGATGCTGTCGCAT
>JAZFQW010000364.1:0-9249 GCA_036445335.1 Alphaproteobacteria bacterium
CCTGCGCGATCTGGTCACTGGCGCCCTGGTACCCCGGCGCCTCGAACTGGTTCGACCGGACGTTCGCATCACGCGCGCCGCCGATGGCACCTTCAGCTTTGGCCTGGGCGAGGAGCTGGCGGCGGGCGATGGCGACAGCGACGCCGTGGCGACGCTGCTGGCAGGGCTGAAGGCATCGCCTGACGCACCGGACACGCCGATGGCGGCGCTGACCCAGCTGCGCGTATCCGGCGGCCGGATCACCGTCGACGACCGGCTGATGCGCCTGTCGTGGGTGGCGCCGCGAGCCGACCTGGACCTGGTGCGGGACGACCGCGCGATCCGCGGCACCATCAAGCTGGATGTTGAGCTCGACCGTCGAGTAGCCGCGCTGGAGGCCGAGCTGACCTATTCGCTGGTCAGCGAGGATACCGTGGTCGATCTGACGATCGCAAACTTCGTGCCCGCCGGCCTGGCCAACAGCGATCCGATCCTGGCCCCCCTCTCGGTCGTGGCGACGCCGGTGAGCGGCATGATCACCCTGACTCTGGGTCCGCGATTTGTGCCGACGTCGGGGATCTTTGCGCTGCAGGGCGGTGCCGGACTGATCTGGGCGCGTGAGTTATATCCCGAGCCCCTGCCGGTCGCCGGGTTGGCGTTGTCAGGCGCCGTCGATCTGCAATCCGACATCCTGACGATCGACCTATTTGCCGTCGACTTCGGCGGTCCGAAGGTGCGCGGCAGGGCGACGGTCGTCGACACCGACGGCGCGCTGCAGGTCGAGGCGACGGCCGATGTGGAAAACATGCCGACCGATCTGCTGGCGACTTACTGGCCGCCGGACGTGTCGACGGGCGCGCGCGACTGGGTCACCACCAACCTGTCGCTGGGCGTTGTCCGCCGGGCGACCGCCAACCTGTTTGCCACCATCCCGATCGCCGACCCGGCACAGGCGGGCCTGATATCGCTGGCCGGCGATCTCGAATTCGACGGCGTCACGGTCAGATATCTCGAAGGCATGCCTCCGGTCACCGGGGTCGACGGCACGGCGACATTCGACCAGGACGGCTTCCAGCTTTCCCTCGGCAGCGGCCGCCTGCTGGACCTATCGGTGGTCGATTCGAACATCGCCATCACCGGCTTCGCCAACCCCGTGGAGACGATCGATATCGACCTGGCGGTGACCGGGCCGATGAACGCGGCGCTCGAGGTTCTCGACAGCCCACGCCTCGGTTACATCAGCGATTGGGGTATCGACCATGGCGACGTGACCGGCTCGATGTCCGGGCGACTGCGCTTCAGTTTCCCGCTGATCGGCGAGCTTACGCTCGACCAACTGGGAGTCGCGGCCGCGGCGAACCTTCGCGGCGTCAACCTGACGCACCCGCTGACCGGACCGCTGACAGACATCGACGGCGCGCTGGACCTCGACGGCCGGGGCATGATCCTGGAAGGCCATGCCCGGCTGCGCGGCATTCCCATCGATTTCACATGGTCCGAGAAATTCAGCGACAGCCAGGGCTATCTGACGAGACTGTCGGTAGCCGGACGGCTCGATCGGTCGACTATGGACGCGCTCGCCATCAACCCGTACGACGGCTGGTCCGGCCCGGTCGGGGTGTCGGCCGTCTACACCGATCTCGACCGCACCCAGGCGACGCTGGCGACGGAACTGGAGCTGTCGGACGCGACGCTGCGCATCGACGAGCTCGCCTGGGAGAAGCCCGCCGGCGAGCCCGCCAATCTGACGGTCGAACTGCGACTGGAGAACGGCGTCGTCAGCGGCATCTCGGCGGCGACCTTCCAGTCGCCCGGCCTGATGGCCCGCGGCAGCGCCGAATTCATTCCCGGCACGTTCGATATTCAACAGGCGATCCTGAGCGAATTCGTCCATGGTCCGACGCGAATGGCCGGCGAGGTGACGCGCCTGCGGTCCGGCGGCTACGCGATCGGCGCCCACGGCCCGACCCTGGATGCCAGGCCGATCGTCGACCTGGCGTTCGAGGCCACGGCGGCCGATGCCGAACCGGAGCCCCCGACAGCCGTGGACACCCCGTCGGTGCCGCTGCAGGTCACCCTGGCGTTCGATCGGGTCATTTCCAGCGACCGCGGCGCCCTCAACAACGTCAACGGCGTGCTGGCCCGCGACCGCAGCGGCTGGGACGAGTTCCTACTCACGGCGCTGACCGATACCGGCGGCGCGTTCCAGATGCGCTATGAGCCGATCGGCGAGGGCGACCACCAGCTGACGCTGACCGCCGAGGATGCCGGCGCCGCCCTCCAGGCGCTCGGCCTGACCGCCAATGTCCGCGACGGCAGGCTCAGTGTTACCGGCGTGCAGGAGGGCGACAATGACGGGCCGCTGCGCGGCAGCATCCGGCTCAGTGAATACCGCCTGATCGACGCGCCGGGGCTGGCGCGCCTGCTGGCCGCACTGTCGCTCGGCGGGTTGCGGGATCTGCTGAACACCGAAGGGTTGAATTTCCGCCAACTCACCGCAGAATACACCCTGGCCGACGACCTGCTGTCGGTGCGCGACACCAGGACGTCGGGCGGCGCGCTGGGGCTCACCATGAACGGCGAATTCGATCTGGCCGCCGATCGGATGAACATCGAGGGGACGATCGTGCCGATCTACGGCGTCAATCAGATCATCGGCGCGATCCCGATTCTCGGCACGATACTGACCGGTGGCTCGGGCCAGGGAGTCTTCGCCTTCACCTATGCCGCCGAGGGGCCGCTGCGCGAACCGACGGTCACGGTCAACCCACTGGCGGTGCTGGCGCCGGGATTCCTGCGCACCCTGTTCTTCCTGGACGGCGAACTGGGCTCGGCCGCCGAGCCCTCCGCCACCGACATCGAGCCCGCGCCCGGGCGGGAACCGTAGCCGGGGGCGCTAACCTGCATCTCTCAAACTGGCCGCGGTCTGCGTGAGAGATGCGGATCAGACCGCCCGAACCAGGGCGTGGCGCTTCTTGCCGGCCGACAGCTTGATGACGCCGTCCGGGGTCATGTCGGCGAGGCCGACCGGGCGCTCGACGTCGTCGATCCGGGCGTCGTTGAGCCGCGCTCCGCCGCCCTTGATCAGCCGCCTCGCCTCGCCGTTGGACGCCGCCAGACCGGCTTGGCGCAACATCAGGAAGGCCGGAATGCCGGCCTCCAGCGCGCCGCGCGGCAGATCGATCGTGGGCAGGCCGTCGGCCGCCTCGCCATGTTCAAAGGCGCGGCGCGCCGTTTCCGCCGCCGCTTCGGCCGCCGCGGCGCCATGACACAGTCCGGTCGCCTCGGTCGCCAGCCGCTTCTTGGCGTCGTTGATGTCAGCACCCTCCAGCGCCTCCAGCCGGGCGATCTCGTCGAGCGGCAGGTCGGTGAACAGGCGCAGGAAGCGGCCGACATCGGCGTCCTCGGTGTTACGCCAGAACTGCCAGTAGTCGTAGGGACTGGCCCGCGCCGCCTTGAGCCAGACCGCGCCGGCGGCGGTCTTGCCCATCTTGGCGCCGCTGGCGGTGGTGATCAGCGGCGAGGTCAGGCCGAACAGCTCGGTCCCCGCGATGCGGCGAGTCAGTTCGATGCCGTTGACGATGTTGCCCCACTGGTCAGATCCGCCCATCTGCAGCCGGCACGCGTGGCGCCGGCTCAGCTCGAGGAAGTCGTAGGCCTGGAGGATCATGTAATTGAACTCCAGGAATGTCAGCGGCTGCTCACGGTCGAGCCGCAGCCGCACCGAGTCGAAGCCGAGCATGCGGTTGATCGTGAAATGCCGGCCTACGTCGCGCAGAAACGGGATGTATTCCAGCGTGTCCAGCCACTCGGCGTTGTTCGCCATCACCGCGCCGGCCGGTTGGTCGCCGAAGGTCAGGAAGTTCGAGAAGATGGTCTTGATGCTGTCGATGTTGCTTGCGATCGCCTCGTCGGTCATCAACCGACGGGTATCGTCGCGGCCGGACGGGTCGCCGACGCGCGTGGTGCCGCCGCCCATCAACACGATCGGCCGGTGTCCGGCCTGCTGCATCCAGCGCAGCATCATGATCTGCACCAAGTGGCCGACATGCAGGCTGTCGGCGGTCGCGTCGAAGCCGATATAGGCGGACAGCCGGCCCTCGGCGGCCAGCCGATCCAGCGCCGCGAGATCGGTGCATTGGTGGATGAAGCCGCGCGCTTGCAGCGTGCGTAGGAATTCCGAGCGTAGTCTGGTCATGGCCGGCGGGATGTATCACATTCGCCGGGCCGACGACAACGCGGCGGATGGCACGGCACGGGTCGACAGCATGCCGCGGCGCGGCCGCGGCGGCTATTGCGCCACTTCGGCCAGACTCGGGCGCAGCGCCGTGTCCAGATAGTCATCGATATGGCCGACGAGTTGATCCATGCGGCCATGGAAGTAATGGTTGGCGCCTTCCACCAGGCGGCATTCGACGTCGATGAAACGCTGCAGCGACAGCTTGTGGACCAGCTTTCCCACCGCCTCGTGCGGCACCACGTCGTCGTTGGTGCCCTGGACGATCAGGCCCGACGACGGACACGGCGCCAGGAAGCTGAAGTCGTACATATTGGCCGGCGGCGCGATCGACAGGAAACTGTCGATCTCGGGCCGGCGCATCAGCAGCTGCATGCCGATCCAGGCGCCGAACGAAAATCCGCCGACCCAGCAGGCGGAGGGGTTCGGGTTGTTGGCCTGCAGCCAATCGAGCGCGGCGGCGGCGTCAGACAATTCGCCCTCGCCGCGGTCGAATCCGCCCTGGCTGCGACCGACTCCGCGGAAATTGAAGCGCAGCGCGGCGAAGCCGCGCCGGGCGAACGCCTGGTACAGAGTATAGACGATCTTGTTGTTCATCGTGCCGCCGTGTTCCGGATGCGGATGCAGCAGCAGGGCGATCGGCGCATTCGCCCGTCTGACGACGTGGTAGCGACCCTCGAGCCGGCCTTCCGGGCCGTTGAATATCACATCGGGCATCTGTCAATCCGTCCCTGCTGTCCTGATTTCCGGCTCGGGCCGCGAATTTATCCGACCGTTTAAGTAGGTCTTACCCCCAAGGCGCGAACGTGAGCCTTGGCATATTACTTGATCAAGGAGGTTGGGTTTCATATATTTTCGATCAGAGTCGCCCTCGCCGCATCTCGCCGGTTGCGCGGCGCCGGCGCAAGCGGCGACATGCCGTTCGAATTCGATTACATATCATAGGGATAAACCCGGTGTTCAAGCGTATTGGCGAAGATATCGACAGCGCGATGCAGCGCGATCCGGCCGCACGGTCGCGGATCGCCGTACTTATAAACTATCCGGGCGTCCATGCGCTGCTTGGATATCACCTCAGCCACTGGCTCTGGCGGCGCGGCTGGACCGGTCTGGCGGTCTTTGTCTCATATATCGGCCGGATGATCACCGGCATCGAGATTCATCCCGGAGCGAACATTGGGCGTCGCTTCTTCATCGACCACGGCACCGGGGTGGTGATCGGCGAGACCTCGGATATCGGCGACGATGTCACCCTGTACCAGGGCGTGACCCTGGGCGGCGTCTCGCCGTCGGTGGATTCCGACGGCCAGCGCGACCAGAAGCGCCACCCGACCCTGGGCGACCGGGTGATCGTCGGATCCGGCGCGCAGGTGCTGGGGCCGATCACCGTGGGCGCGGGCGCCCGCGTCGGCGCCAACGCGGTTGTCACCAAGGACGTGCCGGAGTGCGTCACCGTGGTCGGCATCCCCGCCAGGGTGATCCCCAAGACCAAGGCCGACGACAACTTCGCGCCCTACGGCACGCCGCTGGGCGACCTGCCGGACCCGGTCGCCAATGCGATCAAGGGATTGATCGACGGGGTCACCAATCTGAGCCAGCGCGTAGAGCAACTGGAGACCGAGCGCGAAGATCTGCGGGCGCGGCTGTCGGCGGTCGACGTCGACGGCGAGGTTGGCGCCGCGGAGTCCGGCAACGGGGACAAGCCGCGCGGCACCTGCTGACGCGGCATCAACCGGGATCGCCGGATCCGATGGCATGGAAGGGATAAGCACGTGAAACTGAGCACAAAGGGTCGGTACGCGGTGATGGCGATGGTCGATCTGGCGCGCTACGGCACCGGTCGTCCAATCGCCCTGGCCGACATCGCCACACGGCAGGAGATATCGCTGTCCTATCTGGAGCAGCTGTTCGCCAAGCTGCGCCGGGGCGGGCTGGTCAAGAGCGTCCGCGGTCCGGGCGGCGGCTATCTGCTGGCCCACCGGAGCGCCAAGACGCGGATATCCGACATCATACTTGCGGTCGACGAGCCGATCCGCGCGACCCGCTGCCATCCCGCGTCGGCCGCCGGCTGCACGAGCGACAGGAGCCGTTGCCTGACCCACGATCTGTGGGAGGAGCTGGGCAACCAGATCCACCTGTACCTCAGCTCGGTGTCGCTGGAGGACGTCGTCTGCCGCCGGGTGTTGGGGACCAGCCGCATGTTCACCGACGCGCAGGTGGTGTCCGACGCCTGGGTCGCGGCGGAATAGCGCCGGCCCCGGCGAAACGCGGAGCGCCCGGCGCCGCCCGTCCATGACCCGTAGCGTCTATCTGGACTACAACGCGACCGCGCCGCTGCGGGCGGAGGCGCGCGCCGCCGTCGTCGACGCGCTGATGGAGACCGGCAACCCGTCGTCGGTCCATCGCTTCGGCCAGGCGGCACGGCGACGCGTGGAGGACGCGCGCGACGCGGTCGCGGCGCTGGCCGGCGTGGCCCCGGCACAGGTCATCTTCACCAGCGGCGCCACAGAGGCCAACAACACGGTCCTGGCGCCCGGGAATACGCGCCGCATCCTGGCCTCCGCCATCGAGCACGACTCGGTGCTGGCGGCGGTCGACGCCGAGCGGGTCCCGGTGACCCCGGCGGGCGTCGTCGATCTCGACGCGCTCGACGCCATGCTGGCGGCATCCACCCGGCCGGCGCTGGTCGCGGTGATGGCCGCCAACAACGAGACCGGGGTTATCCAGCCGGTCGCCGAGGCCGCCGCGGTCGCACACCGGCACGGCGCGGTGCTGCACTGCGACGCGGTGCAGCTGGCCGGCAAGGCACCGTTGGATTTCGCTCGCCTCGGCGCCGATTCGCTCAGCCTGTCGGCCCACAAGCTCGGCGGACCGCAGGCGGTCGGTGCCCTTGTGGTGCGCGACGGGCTGGAGGTTCCGCGGCTGTTGCGCGGCGGCGGGCAGGAACGGCGGCGCCGCGCCGGGACCGAGAACGTCGCCGGGATCGCCGGATTCGGCGCCGCCGCGCGCGCCGCGCTGGCCGGATTGCGGGCCTATGGCGCGCTGGCCGCCCTGCGCGACGGTCTGGAGCGGCGCATCGCCGCCGCCTGCCCCGACGCGATGGTCTTCGGCCAGGCGGCGCCGCGGATCGCCAACACGAGCTGCATCGTCATGCCTGGCGTGGCGGCGGAGACCCAGCTGATGGGGTTCGACCTGGCCGGGATCGCGGTCAGCGCCGGCGCCGCCTGCTCGTCGGGCAAGGTCGCGGCGAGCCATGTCTTGCAGGCGATGGGCGCCGATACCGCGGCCGCCAACGGCGCGGTGCGCGTCAGTCTGGGCTGGGACACAGGGCCGGACGACGTCGACCGCTTCGTCGAAGCGTGGCTGGCGCTGTATCGGCGGGCGGCCAAACGGGGCGGTACCATTGCGGCGGCATGATTGGTCGATGTCTCCGACCCGTGGTGGCGGCATCGCGGGCCGGCGGTACGGCCCGGTCACGGGGTCGGCGCTGGCGTCCGGCCCGGGGTTTGGATAGAACACCGCGGACCCATCGAAAGAGCGCGACGGAGTTAGCTGGCACGATGCCGAAGGTTACCTTTATCGATCCCGACGGCACGCGGCACGAGATCGATGCCCCCGCGGGGCTGTCGTTGCTGGAGATCGCCCATCAGAACGACATCGACCTGGAAGGCGCCTGCGAGGGATCGCTGGCCTGCTCGACCTGCCACGTGATCGTCGATCCGGACTGGTTCGACCGGCTGGAGGAGATCGAGGAGGACGAGGAGGACATGCTGGACCTCGCCTTCGGGCTGGCCCGGACCTCGCGGCTGGGCTGCCAGATTATAATGACCGACGATTTGGACGGCCTGACCGTGCGACTTCCCGCCGGCACCAACAACATGATGGTGTGACGGCGGGACGGGTGCTCGTCCAAATCCGACTCATCTTATCAGGTATTAACGGGGGCGGGTCTGTCGGGGGCAAATGACCCGTGCCGGTCGGCGGCGGGGGTGGGGCGCGGCGCCGTCAGCTTCGAATAATACTTCAAATCCGGAGGATTTTTTTGCGGTATGCTTAACATAATTGAGGAGTGCGAAGAGAAATGCGTGGGTTATCTGATTTCCGCTCCTTCGTAGAGGGGTAGTCGCGCGGTGACGTAGTTCGGTGCCAGCGCGATCCTAAGGTCGCGGGCTTATCCGGATCGCACATAATCTCGCATTATCCTTATGGTTTTGTGCGGGTCGGGTTTGTGCTAAGACAACGTCAGGAGCTCGAAAGTCGCGTTGATTTCGGCCGATATGTGTAAGTAATACGTTGGAAATCCGGCCGGCCCGTCCATCTATTGACTGCGGCGGGCGTTGGGCACGTAGGGCGCTGGGCGTATCGGAAGCCCGGGATAACCGAGTAGCTGGGTTGGTCTTGTGGCGGTCGGATTCGGTCCGGCGGGATGGGGAATGGTCGATGGCTGCGGTGAATGAGACGGTCGAACGGGTCGAGTCGGTCACCCAACGGCGGTACAAGTACGGCTTCGTCACCGACATCGAGCAGGAAACCGCGCCGAAGGGCCTGAGCGAGGACATTGTCCGCTTCATCTCTGCCAAGAAAGGCGAGCCGGACTGGCTGCTCGACTGGCGGCTGCGCGCCTTCCGCGCGTGGACCGGCATGCCCGAGCCGCAATGGGCCAAGGTCGTCTTCCCGCCGATCGACTACCAGGACGCCTACTACTACGCCGCGCCGAAGCAGAAGACCGCGCCGAATAGCCTGGACGAGGTCGATCCCGAGTTGCTGGCGACCTACGCCAAGCTCGGCATCCCGCTGCAGGAGCAGGAGTTGCTGGCCGGCGTCGCCGTCGACGCGGTGTTCGACAGCGTGTCCGTCGCCACCACCTTTAAGAAGAAGCTGGGGGAGGTCGGCGTCATCTTCTGTCCGATGTCCGAGGCGGTGCGCGACCACCCGGAGCTGGTGCGCAAGTATCTCGGCTCGGTCGTGCCCTATTCCGACAACAAGCACGCGACCCTGAACTCCGCCGTGTTCACCGACGGCTCGTTCGTCTA
>JAZFQW010000365.1:0-13779 GCA_036445335.1 Alphaproteobacteria bacterium
GGCGGTGGTCGGATGATCGAGGCCAAACTCTTGCTCGCCCAGCCTCAGCGCTTCCTCGTGGAACGGAAGGGCCTCCTGGTAGCGGCCTTGGGCGTACAACTCGTCGGCCCGGTTGTAGGCGCTAATAAGCTCCACAGACTGGCCCTGGGCCGCGGCGGGCCACAGGACTAGGGCCATCAGGACGGACAGCAACCAAGTCTTCTTGTACGTGATCATCGACCCAGTCTCTCGTTATTCGGCGTGGGAGGGGGGTGCGCACATATCGTAATCCTCCATAAGTAGTAGTCGCCATTATACTTCGTAATTCATTCGGCGTTTGTGATGACCATCACATCTCGCGCATTTTCACTTGCGTACACCGGATGATTATGGTCTGAACTGATCGCCAACGGTCTTGTTGCGAGCACAAGCCCCGGCCCCGAACGATCGGTCTCGGCGGCCATCGGGCCGTCGGGCGGGAACCGGCCGGCGCCGCGTCGCCGCGTGGGGTCAATCCGTGTGCCGCACCGGCTGCCCGGCGGCCGCGGCCAGGCGCCGCAGTTCGGCGAGGCAGGCGCGGCGGTCGGGTTGGAAGTCGGCGGCGATCCAGACCGCCTCGACCTCCCGCAGCAGGGCACCAACGGCCGGGCCGGCAGGCACGCCCAGCGCCACGGCGTCGCGGCCCTTCAAGGGGAAGCGCACCGGTCGCCACGCTTGCGCGACGTCGGCCAGCGCGGCGAAGCGGTCGTCGCCGGGATCGCCGGCGCGGGCCAGCAGCACGCCGTCGCGGCCGTTCGCCGCGCCCAGACGGTGGAGCAGCCGCCGGAGCGCCGGCGGGTCCATCGCCGGGGTCACCGCGTGCGCCGGGTCGGTCAGGGCGAGCAGGCGGTCGCGATCGGCGTTCGACAGGCGCAGCCGCTCGGCGACGGCGGCGGCACCGTCCGGCGCCGTGGCCAGCAGCGCGGCCAACCGTCGCACCGGGTCGGCGGTGTCTTCCAGGGCGACCAGCGCGGCCAGCCGGTCGACGGCGCCGGCGACGCCGATGGCATGGCGCGCGACGCGCGCGTCGGCCATCAGGCGCCAGGCCGGCACCGGGTCGGCGGCGGCCAGCAGCCTCAGCAGCTCCGCCCGCACCCGTTCGCCCGACAGGATGGCCAGCCGCGGCGCGAACGCCGCGCAGGCGGCCAGCGCCGCGGAGTCCGGCGGCGGCTGGCCGAACTGGGCATAGAAGCGAAAGAAGCGCAGCAGCCTCAGCGCGTCCTCGTCGAGCCGTTGCGCCGGGTCGCCGACGAAGCGGATGCGCCCGGCGCGGGCGTCGGCGATGCCGTCGAAATAGTCGTACACCCGGCCGTGCCGGTCGGCCGACAGGGCGTTGAACGTGAAGTCGCGCCGCGCCGCGTCCTGGCGCCAGTCGGCGGTGAAGTCGACGATGGCGTGACGCCCGTCGGTCTCCACGTCGATCCTGAGCGTGGTGATCTCGAACGGCTTGCCGTTGGCGACGGCGGTGATCGTGCCGTGGTCGACGCCGGTCGGCACCGCCTTCAGCCCGGCGCCCTGCAGCGCCGCGGTCACCGCGTCGGGCGGCAGCGGCGTGGCGATGTCGATGTCGCCGATCGGGCGCCCCAGCAGGGTGTCGCGGACGCAGCCGCCGACGAAGCGGGCCGGCGCGCCGCCCTTGGTGATCGCGGCGATCACCGCGCGGGTCGCCGGATCGGCCATCCAGTCCACGGGGCCCAGCTTCATCGCGGGCGCCTCGGGCACGTCGCCGCGATCCGGGCCGGTCACCGCTCAGTCGGCTCGGCGAACCGTCCCGGCACCATCACGCCCTCCTCGTACCGGGGCGGCACGTACTGGATGCCCGCCGGGGCGCCGCCCAGGACCGCCCACAGACCCAGCGACAGCGCCAGCAGCGCGACGCCTGCGGCGCTCAGCCATATCACCGGCGCGTCGCGCCACCACGGCGGCACGACGCCCGTGGCGACCGCCTGGCGGCGGCGCAGGAACACCCAGGCGAAATAGACCGCCGCCGGCAGCAGCGCCGGCAGGAAATGGATCAGCGTCCTCAACATGACCCGGTCAGCGCCTCGCGCAAGTTGAGCAGCATGCCCGCGGTGGCGCCCCAGATATACCGGTCCTGGTAGGGAAAGACGTAGAAGTATCGGTCCTTGCCGTTGAAATAGCGACTGTCGCGGCGCGGGTTCGCCGGGTCCACGATCACGGACAGCGGCACCTCGAACGCCTCGGCGACCTCGTTCGGATCGAGCCGCAGCACCAACGGCGGCCGGATCAGCCCGACGAACGGCGCGACCCGGAACCCGGTGCGAGTGACATAGGTGTCCAGCCGGCCGATCAAGTCGACGCGATCGGGCGGCAGGCCGATCTCCTCGTTGGTCTCGCGCAGCGCCGCCGCCAACTCGTCGGCGTCGCCGGGTTCGACGCCGCCGCCGGGAAAGCTGATCTGGCCGGCGTGCGCGGCCAGGGTGTCGGTGCGCCGGGTCAGCAGCACGGTCAGCCCGTCGTCGCGCTCGACCAGCGGCACCAGCACCGCGGCGGGCCGCGGATCGGCCGGCGGCGCCATGTCGGGGTTGAGGTCGTGGTCGCCACGCACCCGCGCGGTGCGCGGCAAGGCGTCGAAGCGCGGCAGCCGCCGCCGCAGTTCCGCCCGGTCGAGCGCTACGGCGCCGCGTCCAGCGGGAAGAACGTCCCCTGACTCCATATACCGAACCGTCCGTCCCGTTCGACCGCGCCGTCGACCAGCTGGTAGTAGACCGGGCGCGCGATCAACGCCTCCAAGCCGTCTCTGACGAGAATATAGGGTCGCGGCTCGCCGGTTTCAGGCTTGAAGACGACGCGGATCGGGTGGTCCGGTCCGGCGGTCACCGCGTCGTCCAGGTTGGTGCGGAACACCAGCGACCGATCCTTTGTCGCCGCCGCCGCCCCGTCGACGGTCAACGCCACGGCGATGAACGGCGCGTCGTCGACGGTGATCCGGCCGCGTTCCGCCGGGGTGATCAGCCAATAGTCCCCGGACTCGTCGCGCGTCAGCACGGTGGCGAACAGCTTGACCAGGCCGACCCGGTCGATCGGCGAGCCCCGGTAGTACCAGGTGCCGTCGGCGGCAATGCGGAGGTCGTAGAATTCGTCGGCCGTGTCGGGTTGCGTCGTGGGCGTCGGCCGCGCCGCGCCGGATTTAATTTCGGGCGAAGATTCGGGAATTCCCATTTTTCGCCATACTCTCCGATTACCCAGGGCAAAACAGGAGATCATACATAGTGACAAATATCGACCCGGATGCCGCCGCACCGCCATCCCCCGACTCCGCCGAATCCGCCGCCCTGCTGGACGATGTCGAACGCCTCGGCGAAAAGCTGTCGCGCGTACGCACCGCCATCGGCCGTGTCATCTTCGGGCAACAGCACGTCGTCGACCAGACCCTGATCTCGCTGCTGGCCGGCGGGCACGTCCTGCTGATCGGCGTGCCCGGCCTCGCCAAGACCCGGCTGGTCGAGACCCTCGGCATCGTCCTGGGGCTCGAGGACCGGCGCATCCAGTGCACGCCGGACCTGATGCCGGCCGACATCCTGGGCTCGGAGATCCTGGACGAGGGCGAAGACGGCCGCCGCGCCTTCCGCTTCCTGCCGGGCCCGGTGTTCTGCCAGCTGCTGATGGCGGACGAGATCAATCGCGCCAGCCCGCGCACCCAGTCGGCGTTGCTGCAGGCGATGCAGGAACGCCGGGTCTCGATCGCCGGACAATACCACGAATTGCCACGGCCGTTCCACGTCCTGGCGACGCAGAACCCGTTGGAGCAGGAGGGCACCTACCCGCTGCCCGAGGCGCAGCTCGACCGCTTCCTGATGCAGATCGACGTCGGCTACCCCGACCAGGACGCCGAGCGGCGGATGATGATCGCCACGACCGGGGCCAGCGAGGATACGGTGTCGGCGGTGCTGACGCCGAACGACCTGGTCGCCGCCCACAAGGTGGTCAGGCAGGTCCCGGTCGGCGACAGCGTCGTCGCCGCGATCCTGAAGCTGGTCCGCAACGGCCGGCCGGAGAGCACCGACCTGCCGGAGATCGAGCGGCACGTCTCGTGGGGTCCGGGACCGCGCGCCAGCCAGTCGCTGATGCTGGCATGCCGCGCCCGCGCGCTGATGGACGGCCGGCTGTCGCCGTCGATCGACGACGTGATGGCGTTGGCGGCACCGGTGCTGAAACACCGGATGGCGTTGAACTTCGCGGCCCGCGCCGACGGCGTCACCATCGAAGACGTGATCGGCCGGATCACCGCCCCCATTGCCTGAGTCGCCGCGCACCGCGATGGCGCCCCACGGTCAGAGCATGCGGCGGCGCGCCGAGGCGCTGGTCGGCGCCGTGCCGCCGCTGCTGGTCGCGGCCGAACGTGTCGCCGCCACGGTGGCGCAGGGCGTGCACGGGCGGCGGCGCGTCGGCACCGGCGAGAGCTTCTGGCAGTTCCGCCGGTACCAGCCCGGCGACGCGATCCAGCGCATCGACTGGCGTCAGACCGCCAAATCGCAGACGGTCTATATCCGCGAGCTGGAGTGGGAGGCGGCGCAGTCGGTCTGGCTGTGGCGCGACGCGTCGCCGTCGATGGCCTACCGGTCGGCTCGCAACCTGCCGACCAAGCAGGAACGCGCTGAACTACTGTTGCTGGCGGTCGCCTGCCTGCTGAGCCGTGCCGGCGAGCGGGTCGCGCTGCTGGGCGGCGAGTCCGCGCCGGCGACCGGCCGGGCGCTGGTGGGCAACATCGTCGACGCGCTGGAGCATGGCGCCGGCGCTGGGGGGCCGGCGGCCGGCCTTCCGGGCAACCAGCACATCCCGCGCCACGCCGAACTCGTCCTGATCGGCGATTTCCTGTCGCCGCTGGACGAGGTAAACCGGGTCGTCGCCGGATACGCCAATCGCGGCGTGCGCGGCCATCTGCTGCAGGTGCTTGACCCGGCGGAGGCAACGCTGCCATTTGATGGGCGCATTCGCTTCACCGGGCTGGAAGGCGAACCGGACATGCTGATCCCGCGCGTCGAGACCATTCGCGAGGCCTATCTGGACCGGCTGTCGGTCCAGCAGGACGGGTTGAGCGCGCTGTGCCGCAGCGCCGGCTGGAGCTGGGCGGTCCATCGCACCGACCGGCCGCCGCAGGCCGCGCTGCTGGGCATCTACGCGGCGCTGTCGCGCGATCCGCTGGACCAGCCGGTGGCGGCGGCCGATGAGGAGCACTGAGCGGATGGCCGCGCCATGCTGAATCTGGGACCCCTCGTGTTCGCCGCGCCCTGGATGCTGGTCGCGCTGGCGGTCCTGCCGGTGATCTATTGGCTGTTGCGGGTGACGCCGCCGTCGCCCAGGCTGCTGCGCTTCCCCGCGATCCAGCTCCTGCGCGATCTGATCGCCCGCGAGGAGACCCCCGACCGGACGCCCTGGTGGCTGTTGCTGCTGCGCCTGGCGCTGGCGGCGCTGATCGTGCTGGCGCTGGCCGGACCGTTGGTCAATCCGGGCGCGGAGATGCCCGGCAGCGGCCCGGTGCTGCTGGCCGTCGACAACGGTTGGGCGTCGGCGCGCGATTGGCCGGCCCGCCAGCAGCAGATGGCCGCCATCATCGATCGGGCGGACCGCGAGGGCCGGCGCATCGTCGTGCTGACGACCGCGCCGAAAACGCCGGGCGAGACCCCGGAGGCGACCGGCCTGTTGCGGCCCTCCGAGGCCCGCGGCTGGTCCGACGGCCTGGAGCCGGTGCCCTGGCCGACCGACCGGGCCACGGCGCTGGCCAGCATCCGCGATCTGGATCTGCCCGGCTCCGTCCACGCGGTGTGGCTGAGCGACGGCCTGGATGACGCCAGCGCCGCCGCGTTCGTCGATCGCCTGCAGCGGTTCGGCAGCGCCGAGGTGGTGCTGCCAACGGCGAGCGGGACCGCCCATCTGTTGCTGCCCCCGGCCGCCGAGGGCGCCGACCTGGTGGCCACGATCCGGCGCGTCGAGGGCGGCGTCGGCGAGCTTGCGCCGCCGCTCTGGCTGCGCGCGACCGCCGCCGACGGCCGTCTGTTGAGCCGCCAGCAGGTCGAGTTCGAGGCCGGGGCGGCCACCGCCGAGGCGCGGATCGATCTGCCGGTCGAGCTGAGGAACGAGGCGTTGCGGCTGGAGATCGAGGGCGAGACCACGGCGGGCGCGGTGGTGCTGTTGGACGAGCGCTGGCGGCGCCGGCCGGTCGGCCTGATCTCCGGCAGCGAGCAGGGCGGCGCGCAGCCGCTGCTGTCGGATATCCACTATCTCGATCGCGCGCTGGAGCCGTTCAGCGAGGTCCGTCGCGGCGACGTGCTGGAGCTGCTGGACAGCGGCATCGCGGTGCTGATCCTGCCCGATGCCGGGGCGCTGACGCCGGCGGAGATGGCCGCTGTGGAGGCATGGATCGCCGACGGTGGCGTGCTGGTCCGATTCGCCGGTCCGCTGCTGGCCGCCAATCCCGATCCCCTGGTCCCGGTGCGACTGCGTTTCGGCGACCGTGTGCTGACCGGCGCGCTGAGCTGGACCGAGCCCATGCCCCTGGCGCCGTTCGGGCCGCAGAGCCCGTTCTTCGGCCTGCCGGTGCCCAACGAGGTTCTGATTCAGCGGCAGGTCCTGGCCGAGCCGACGATCGATCTGGCCGGCAAGACCTGGGCGCGGCTCCAGGACGGCACGCCGCTGGTCACGGCGGAGCGGCGCGACGGCACCGACGACCGCGGCGGGTGGTTGGTGCTGGTGCACACAACCGCCGGGCCGGAATGGTCGAACCTGCCGATCTCGGGCCTGTTCGTCGACATGCTGCGGCGCCTCGTCGCGCTGAGCGAGGGCGTTCCCGGCGACGGCGAGTCGCAGACCCTGAAGCCGCTCAGCCTTCTGGACGGCTTCGGCCGCCTTCTCGCGCCGCCGGCGGCGGCGCTGCCGATCACCGGCGGCGGCTTTTCCGACACCGTCGTCGGACCGGACCACCCGCCCGGCTTTTACGGCACCGAGGACATGCGCCGCGCGCTCAACCTGGGCGCGAGCGTCACCGAACTGGAGCGCCTGGGCGAGCTGCCGGCCGGCGTCGCGATCGGCGACTACGCGCCGCGCGGCGAGATCGACCTGCTGCCGTGGCTGCTGGCGGCGGCGCTGGCGCTGGCCGTCGTCGACATGGTGATCGCGCTGGCGCTGCGCGGCCTCCTCGGCCTGCCGGTGCGGCGCGCGGTCGCCGCCGTGGCGACCGCCGCCCTGATCGGGACACTGGCCGGTGGGCTGCCGTCGGCGGCGCGGGCGCAGGCCGACGACAGCCGGTACCTGAGCGCCGCCAACCAGACCTATCTGGCGTATGTGATGACCGGCGTGACCCGGGTCGACGAGGTCAGTCGGGCCGGCCTGGAGGGCCTCAGCGCGGTGCTGTTCACCCGCACCGCGGTGGAGTCGGCGGGAGCGATCGGCGTCGATGTGGCGGTCGACGAGCTGGCCTTCTTTCCACTGCTGTACTGGCCGGTGGTGCCGCAGCAGGCGGCGCTCAGCGACCAGACGATCGACCGCCTGAACGACTATCTGCGCAACGGCGGCACGATCGTGTTCGACACCCGCGACCAAGCCTATGGCGCCGGGCTGGGCGGCGGGCCGGGCGCGCAGCGGCTGCGCACGCTGACCGTGGGGCTTGACATCCCGCCGCTGTCGCCGGTGCCGCCCGACCACGTTCTCACCAAGGCGTTCTACCTGATGCAGGATTTTCCCGGCCGCTATGCCGGCGGCGAGGTGTGGGTGGAGAACGCCGAGGAGCGCGTCAATGACGGCGTTTCCTCGGTGATCATCGGCGCCAACGACTGGGCCACGGCGTGGGCGACCGACGATGCCGGCACGCCGATGTTTCCGGTAGTGCCGGGCGGCGAGCGGCAGCGCGAGATGGCGTACCGCTTCGGCGTCAACCTGGTGATGTACGCACTGACCGGCAACTACAAGGCCGATCAAGTGCACGTGCCGGCGATTCTGGAGCGACTCGGGCAATGATCGAAACCACCTCCATCGCCTTCGCACCGTTGCTGCCCTGGACGATCCTGGCGCCGCTGTTCGGCCTGTGCCTGGTCGTCCTGGCGATCGGCATCGTCCGGCGCGCCCGCGGCGCCGGGCTCAGGGTGCTGGTGATGGCGGCGCTGGCGGCCGCCCTGACCAATCCCGCGCTGGTCCAGGAGGAGCGTGAATCGATCCCCGACGTCGCGGTGATCGTGGTCGACGAGTCCGCCAGCCAGGCGATTGGCAGCCGCGCCGGCCGCACCGACCGCGCGCTCGGCGACCTGACCTTGGCGCTCGGCGAGATCGACGACCTCGAGCTGCGTATCGTCCGCAGCGGCGGCCAGGCCGACGGACAGCTCGGCGAGACGCGGCTGTTCGAGGCACTCGACGCGGCGCTGGGCGACGTGCCGCGGCGCCGGGTCGCCGGCGCGATCCTGCTGACCGACGGCCAGGTCCACGACGTCCCGCCGGAGGCGGCGCTGGAGGCGATGGGGCCGATCCACACGCTGTTGACCGGCGATCACGACGAGACCGACCGGCGGCTGTCGATCGCCCAGGCCCCGGCCTTCGGGCTGGTCGGCCGCGAGTTCACGGTGACCGTGCGGGTCGACGACCTGCCAGCGCGCGGCGGCAGCGGGCTGGTCACGCTGACCGCCAGTCAGGACGGCGCTGTCGTCCAGGCCTTCCAGGTCCCGGTTGGCCAGGGCCACAATCTGACGTTCACCTTGGACCACGGCGGCGCGACGGTCATCGAGTTCGAGGTCGCCGCGGCGGCGCGAGAGCTGACCCTGGCGAACAATCGTGCGGCGGTGGTGGTGAACGGCGTCCGCGACCGGCTGCGGGTGCTGCTGGTGTCGGGCGAACCGCATCCGGGCGAGCGCACCTGGCGGAACATCCTGAAGTCGGACCCTAGCGTCGACCTGGTGCATTTCACCATCCTGCGCCCACCGGAGAAGCAGGACGGCACGCCGATCAGCGAGCTGTCGCTGATCTCGTTCCCGATCCGCGAGCTGTTCGAGCTCAGGCTCAACGAGTTCGACCTGATCATCTTCGACCGCTACCGGCGGCGCGGCGTGCTGCCCAATCTCTATCTCAGCAACATCGCCAACTACGTCCAGACCGGCGGCGCCTTCCTTGAGGCGAGCGGGCCGCAGTTCGCAGCCGGGTTCAGCCTCTACCGCACGCCGCTGGGCACGGTGCTGCCGGGCGAGCCCACCGGGCAGGTGATCGAGCAGGGCTACCGGCCGGGGATCACCGATCTCGGCGTGCGCCACCCGGTGACCAGCGACTTGGAGCAGATGTATCGCGAGGCGCGCGGCCTCGCCGACGACCGTCGGGCCAATGCCGAGGCGGTCGGCTGGGGCCGCTGGTTCCGTCAGATCGACGTGGTGCCGACCAGCGGCTCGGTGGTGATGGACGGCGACAACGCACGGCCGCTGCTGATCCTCGACCGGGTCGGCGACGGGCGCGTCGCTCAGTTGATGAGCGACCATCTGTGGCTGTGGAGCCGCGGCTTCGAGGGCGGTGGCCCCCAGGCCGAGCTGCTGCGCCGGCTGGCCCACTGGCTGATGAAGGAGCCGGAGCTGGAGGAAAACGACCTGCGGGCGGTGGTCGACGACCGCCGCATCCAGGTCGAACAGCGCCGCCTGGAAGGCGACCCGCAGCCGGTGCACGTCGTCTCGCCATCCGGCGCGGTCGAGAGCCTGGAGCTCGTGGAGACCGCCCCCGGACGGTCGGCCGGCAGCTATGTCGCCGCCGAGCCCGGCATCTTCCGGATCGAGGACGGCGAGCGCACGGCGCTGGCGGTGGTCGGACGGTTGAACCCGCCGGAGCTGTCCGACATGCGCACGACCGAAGAGCGCCTGGCGCCGATCGCCGAGGCGACCGGCGGCGCCATGGCCTGGCTGGTCGATGATGGGGTGCCGACGGTCCGCCGGGTGCGCCCCGAGCGCGACGCCGTGGGACGCGACTGGATCGGTCTCAGGGCCAACGGCGACTATCTGGTGACCGGCGCGCGCGAGGCGCCGCTGCTGCCGGCGCTGCTGACTCTGCTGCTCGCCGTCGGCGGACTGATGGCGACTTGGCGCCGCGAGGGGCGCTAGCCGGCGTCTCTCACATTGCCGGCTTAGCTGGTTTCCGCCGTCGCGGGCCGGAGTTCGAAATCGTCCGACGGAATACCGTCCACCGACGGGGCGCCGTCGAGGGCCCGCTCGAAGTCGCCAGCCGGATCGACCTGGTGATAGGCGGGCGCCGGCTGCGCCGCACCTTCCGCGCCGCCCAGATCGGACGCCGCGCCGATTACGGTCAGCCCGACAAGGGCCACCGCCCAGACCAGTCCACCAGCGATCCACGCACCGAGTATCGAGCTCTTCGCCATCTGTTCTCTCCGCCTCGATCGGCAGTTTTGATCGATTCGAATTATATCGATCGGATATATGACGTTCTGATAACCTAAATGGGTTAAAGAAGCGCTAACCACAAGATGCGATCACACGATCGTGAGCATCGAATCGACCTCCGGTTATCAGGCGCGGGCACCGGGCGGCGGCGATCTCAAGGGATGTCCTTTGACCGACCAATCCGCAGCCGAGCCCCCTGCCGCACGCCATATGGGACGCGATGCGCCGACGTGTCTGTGGTGATCGTCACACCCCACGGCAGAAAACGGCCGGCCGGTCATCGCCGAACGGGTGGCCGGAGCGGCAGCGAAGCGATCACCCGGCCGGCGTCAAGACGGCCGCAGGCGGCGACAGTGGAACAGATGATTTCGATTGATCCGGTAGCGTCGCCGCTGGTGCGGCGTCAGCATCCGTTTCGACCACACGGTGCGGACCGCGAATCCGGCGACGGCCAGCCGGTCGACGAAATCGGCACCGTTGATCCGGTAGTGGTAGGGGTGGCCGAACCGCGCCATGCGGAGCGCCGGCGATGCGATGTCGGCGCCCTCGATCGTCGTCGGCAGATCGGAATCGAACGGCACCATGATCACCGCCCAGCCGCCGGGCCTGAGCACCCTGGCCAGCTCGCCGATCGCGGCGCGGTCGTCGGGGATGTGTTCCAGCACGTGCGAGCTCAACACGACGTCGAACGCGCCGTCGGCGAACGGCAGGTCGGTCAGGTCGGCGGCGACGTCGGCGAACGGGTTGAAGCGATCGACGCTGCGGTAGTCGAGGTTAGGCCGCCCGCGCAGGATCGGTTCCAGGCAGGCCTCCGGCGCGGTGTGCAGAACCCGATACCGCCGGCGCAGGATGTCGGTGTGGCGGGCCAGATAGAGCCACAGCAGCCGGTGCCGCTCGACCGACCCGCAGGCCGGGCATTGCGCATTGCGCCGGCGCGCCAGCCCGAACGGCAGGAACCTCAGCGCCGCGGTACCGCAGATCGGGCAGCACAGCACGCCCGGAGCGACATCGTGGTGGCGCGGTTGGCTGTACAGCCGCTCGCGCCGATAGACTTCGCCCTCGGGCAGCACGCCGGCTTCTATGCGCGGCAGCAGCGTCTTCAGTCCGTACAGCATTGCCAGGGCCCAGGCGAAGGCCTAGGCAGTCGCCACCACGGTGTAGTCGTGGACCTCCATGGTCGCCTTGCCGGCCTGCAGAAAGCCCATGAAGTCGGCACCCTCCCTGCCCTGCCAGTCGGGGCTCTCCATGCACGCCTGGGAATCGGCCAGCGAACGCCACTGCAGATACTGCACGACGCGCGTGCCGTCGCCGCTCCGGTGCAGCGCGGCGGCCACGAAACCCGGCTGCCGGGCGAAGATCGGCTGCGCCGCCTCGGCCAGATCTACGAGCGCCTGCTGGTCTGCCGGGTCGACGGTCATGAGGACGATGACGGTGGCCACGTCGGCATCCCGGTCGATGATTGCCATGGGTCGGTCTCCTGGGTCATGGGGCGATGGCCGATGCGATCGGGTTGTACGGCGACGGCCCGGCGCTTGCGCGCCTCCGCTGTCGTGAGTGGGCGCGACATCGTCGTGCACGGTCCCTGTACGCGGCCATCTTGCCCCGCTGGCCGGCGCCGCTCAACCGGGGTAGTGCTCGGCGGCGGCCGTCGACGCGATGCCCGGGTCGCGGCGAGCGTCATGATTCACCGGCCGGCGGCCAGACGCTGCGCCACGCCCTGGCGTTCCATTTAGGCGGCGTGCCGTGCGGCGACATCGGCGGCGCCGGCCGGCTCGACGTCACCGCCATCGGACGCGGCGTCAACCGCACCGCGCGGCTGGAGACGGTGGCGGCGGACCTCGGCCGCGACGTTGCGGCGACGCTGTAGTGCCGCTCGGCAAGTTCGAGCCCAAGGGGTTCGGCGAGCCGCAGGGAGTCTACGGCCTGCCGGACCAGGGACCGTACTCATAAACGCTGCTAGAGCAGCGGCGCCCCACATTTCCGCTCTGGAGGGTATCCCGGACGAACTGACTGAGGCAGTGCACGTCGCAGATTAGCCAAAAAGAGAAATCAACTTTCTACCCATTTGCCCCTATCGCCAGTGGAAAGAGGACTGTCAAGTGTTGGGCAGCGTCCTAGCTCGCAACCACTGCGCCAGCTCGCTCACGTCCAGCCGATTTTCTGCAACCTCGACCATCGTGTCGACGATCTCACTCGATGCCGCAACCAAGTCGAACCCATTGAGGTCGAGGAAGGTTGCCATCGAAACGAATGCCGTGCGCTTGTTGGCATCGTTGAAGACGTGTCCTTGCGCTATCGCAACGCCGTAGAGCGCCGCAATCTCGTGTAAGTCGGACACCCCACCGTAAACGCATGGGTCTCAATGCGATAGAGTGCGCCTTCAAGAGACCTGTCCGGACAAATCCCCGGCAGCCCAACCGATCCCGCCAAGACCTCATCATGAATCGCGATTACGGCCTCGACCGTCAACGTGACGACATTTTCGAGGCTCATTGCGCGAAACTGCCGCTAGCGACGCGCCAACTCCTTTAGAGCCGCCTTATAGCGGCTGCTCGTCTTGCGTGCTGACTGCGTGGCCTCTTTTACGGTGATCTCTCTTTTCTTTATCTTGGACGCCGGACGATCCTGAGGATTGACAATCCGCGTGGACGACAGGTCCCGAGTCTCTTTGGTCATCGTAGAGCCCTTTCCGCAATCAGTGACTGGCTGGCGCAATCATACCTGCATTGAATGAGCAGGTGGTGAATTAGCCCGAGCGGTCAATCGGCCGACATTTCCCAGATGGGCCGCCCATCCGCGGATCCTGTGAGGCAGAATAGCTCAATCGATGGCCTCCGAGAATCGGGAACGCGCCATCTTTTGGGGGAAGAATTGCAAGTTCGATGGTTCGGACGCCCACCTCGCCCCGATCTCAGGCCATTCGGCAATGCGGCGGACGCACTTTGCCTGTTCGGATGGGCGGGTGGCATGAGAGGTCGGCTTCGGGTCAAACAGCGAAGTCAGTACTCGAGCGGTTCAATTCCGCTTCTTGGGTAGGTCCGGACATTCGCGTAGTGCGACGAGGCTAGCCGTTTATGAGTCGACGTCCTCGCCCGCAGGTTACGCCGATCGCTGCTGCGGCCTCTGCGCTTCGCGATAGTGCGCGACCACCGCGCCGATCGCCGTCTCAAGCTGGTCGCCCACCCGCGCCGCACCGAACCGCTCGCGAACCGAGACCTCGCCGGCGGCGGCCAGCCGCGCCGCCAGCTCGGGGTCCTCGACCATCCGGCGCAGCGCGGCGGCCAGCGGCTCCGGCGCATCCTTCTTCACCATCAGCCCGGTCGCGCCGTCGTCGACGATGTCACGCGGACCGTCGGCGTCGCTGACGACCACCGGGCAGCCCCGG
>JAZFQW010000366.1:0-2717 GCA_036445335.1 Alphaproteobacteria bacterium
CAACGCGGTGTGCGACGCGCCCAAGGTCGCGTTCGTGCTCGGCGCCGAGGGGCCGGGCCTGCGCCGGCTGACCCGCGACACCTGCGACGCCCTGGCGCGGCTGCCGACCGCCGGCCCGATCGCCAGCCTGAACGTGTCCAACGCCGCCGCCGTGGCGCTGTACGAACTGGCGCGCGGACGGGCGCCCTAGCCGACATCGCCGGCGGCCGCCGCGCACCGGATACAATTGGGCCACCCGACCGGCGGAATCGAAGTATGATATGTTGAGATCAAAGGACCAGCACAGGGAGTGAGACGATGGTCGCTATATTTCCTTCAACACACAAGGGACAGGCAGTAGTGGGGTTTCCCGATGTCTGCAAGACCCCGACCCCCGCGGGTCCAACGCCAATCCCGTACCCGAACATCCGCACGTTATCGGGAACCAAGACGACCACCAAGACCAAGTCGACCGCGACGAAGTCCACCTATAAGGTATCGAGCGGGGACGAGGCCGGCGCGCTTCGAGGGCTTCGAAGTCAAATCAACACCCTGCACCAAAAGCTCATGACGATGCCGGCCAGGGACGCGACGCAGTGGCACCGAACGCTGGACGAGTACGTGATGACCACCGCACAGGTCTACACATTGATGTCGACCAGGCGGTAACACCGGCGGATACGGTGGGGCGGCCCGCCGGCCGCCCCGTTTGATCAGTACGTCGGCACGGTGCCGAGGTCGATGCGGTAGGTGGCGAAACCGCTCTCCTTGGTGTCGACGAAGTCGATGTCGTCGCGGCCCTCCAGGTAGGCCTGCGCGCCCGGCGCGCTCTCGAAGGTGACCGTCACGTCGCCGTCGATCGGCGCCAGCGCCCAGTTGTCGTCGGCCGACGGGTCGATCTCGCCCTTCTCGATCAAATAGCGCACGATCACGTCTCGGTTGGTGTCCGGCGCCTCGATGATGACGTTGGAGCCGTCGAGATGCGGAAAGTTGCCGCCGCCGCTGGCGCGGTAGTTGTTGGTCGCGACGACGAACAGTTGGCCCGGGTCGATCGGCGCGCCCTCGAAGCGCAGGTCGACGATGCGGCTGGAGTCGGGGTTCAGCAGCGCCCCGTCGGGACCGTATTTCGGCGGCCGGGTGACGTCGATCGCATAGGTCACGCCGTCGATCACGTCGAAATTGAACGACGGGAAGTCGGCGTTCAGCAGCGCCTGCTCGCCGTCCTTCGCGGCGTCGATGGTGTTGAACATGTTGGCCGACATCTCCAGCCAGTCCTGAACCTGGGCGCCGTTAAGCAGCACCGCCCGGACCGTGTTGGGATAGAGGTACAGGTCGGCGACGTTCTTGATGGCGATCTCGCCGGCCGCCACGTCGGTGTAGTAGTCCGGCCCGCCGCGGCCGCCGGCCTTGAACGGCGCGCCCGCCGACAGCACCGGGATGCCGTCGTAGTCGGAGCCCTCGATCAGCGCCTCGACGTACCATTTCTGGGCGTCGGTGACGATCTGGATCGACGGGTCGTCGGCGACCAGGGCGAAATAGCTGTTGATCGGCGCGGTGGTCTGGCCCACGGCGGCGCGCACGTACGCCAGCGTCGCCTCGTGCTCCTCCCGCACCGCCGCCAGGATCGCCGGGTCGGGGTCGACCAGCGACACCACGGTGCGGCCGTCGCGCTCGTAGATCGGGCGGTTCTCCACGGTCGCGCCGACCACTGTCCAGGCACCGTCGTCGACCTCCAGCGCCAGGTCGATGATGCCGAGATGGCTGCCCCAGAAGCCCGGCATCACCGCCGGCACGCCGTTCAGGGTGCCGGCCTCGACGTCGGCGCCCGCCAGCCCGGCGTACGCCTCGCCGGGGAACAACCGGTGGGCATGGCCGAACATGATGGCGTCGATGCCGTCGACCTCGCTCAGCCAGTAGCTGGCGTTCTCGTCCATGCCCTGGCGGTCGGTGGTCGCCGCCAGCGCCGAATGCGGAACCGCGACGACGATGTCCGCTCCGTCGGCCTTCATCCGCGGCACGAAGTGCTCGGCCGTCTCGACGATATCCTTGGCGATCAGCACGCCCTGCAGGTTGGCCCGGTCCCAGATGGCGATCTGCGGCGGGGCGAATCCGATCACGCCGATCCTGATGGCGTGCTCGCCGCCGTCGCCGTCGACCAGGGTGCGGTCGAGAATGACGTAGGGATCGATGTAGGTCACGTCGTTGCTCGGGTCGTCGTCGCCGTCGTCGACGAACACGTTGGCCGAGACGTAGGCGAACTGGGCGCCGCGCAGCGCCTGCTCGAGATACTCCACGCCGTAGTTGAACTCGTGGTTGCCGAGGTTGCCGACGGCGTAGTCCAGCAGGTTCATCGCCTTGTAGACCGGGTGGACGTTGCCGTCGTCCAGGCCGCGGACATTGGCCATGTATTCGCCCATCGGGTTGCCCTGGATCAGGTCGCCGTTGTCGAACAGGATCGCGTTGTCGACTTCGGCGCGAGTCTGGCCCAGCAGCGTCGCCACATTGGCGAGCCCGACCGTGTCGTCCTCGCGGTCGCGGTAATAGTCGTAGTTGTAGAGATGGACGTGGATGTCGGTCGTCTCCATCAGCCGCAGGGTGACCTGCGCCGGATCCGCCAGCGCGGTCCCGGCAAGCGCCGTCGCGGCGAGCATCGCGCCGGCCGTGGCCGCGATGCGATATGGGTTGTACGTCATGGTGCCTCCTGTGGAACCGACGACCGATGCCACCGCGGTTCAGCC
>JAZFQW010000367.1:0-4795 GCA_036445335.1 Alphaproteobacteria bacterium
GTGCCTGGCGCGGTCAGCCTGCAGACCCTGCAGGGGCTGATCGAGCGCGACCGGTCGAGCTGACGCGCCGCCGTCGCGCCGGCGCTCACGCGTCGGCGTCGGACTGGGCGTTGGGTGCGGCGTCGGCGAACGCCGGCTGGGCGAGGCACTCGGTGTTGATCCGGCGGATGGTCGGATAGGCGTCCATCGGGCAGCCGAAGCGCTCGGCGTTGTGGATCTGCGGGACCAGGCAGGCGTCGGCCAGCGTCGGCTGGTCGCCGTGGCAGTACCGGCCGGTCCCCGCCTCGGCGGTCAGCAGGCGCTCCAGCGCGCCGAACCCCAGCGCCACCCAGTGGCGGTACCAGTCGGTCCGCTCCTCCTCGGTGACGCCGAACTCGACGCTCAGGAACTGCAGCACCCGCAGATTGTTCAGCGGATGGATGTCGCTGGCAACGAGATACGCCAGCGACCGCACCCGCGCCCGGGCGGCCGGTTCGGCGGGCAACATCGGCGGCTGCGGATGAGTCTCGTCGAGATATTCCAGCATGGCGAGCGACTGGGTCAGCACGTGCGGACCGTCCACCAGGGTCGGCACTAGGCGCTGCGGGTTGAGCCAGACGTAGTCGGGGTGGTCCTGCTCGCGCTTGCGCAGATGTACGAACGCCGTCTCGTGGTCGATCGCTTTGAGATTGAGAGCGATGCGCACGCGATAGCTGGCCGATGACCTGAAATAGGTGAAGAGTTTCATCGCCGATTCCGTCACTATGCCGCCGCCATGCCGGCGCGGTCGGCCGGCCATCGCGGCCGGCGGCCTATCCTTGTCCCATGCGCCGTCGCGCGCAACCGTCGCACCGGAAAATCCAGATGACCACCAACAGCATCGTTCCCGTCTTCGACGTCGGCGGCGTCCTGCTCGACTGGGACCCGCGCCACCTCTACCGCCGGCTGTTCGACGACGAGGCGGCGATGGAGGCGTTCTTGGCGACGGTGTGCACGCCGGACTGGAACCGCGCCCAGGACGCCGGCCGCAGCTTCGACGACGGCGTCGCCCTGCTGGTCGCGCGGTTCCCCGCCCAGGCGGCGCTGATCAAGGCATTCCACCACCGCTGGACCGAGATGGTGCCGCGCGCGCTGGACGACACCGTCACCCTGCTGGGCGACCTCAGGGCCGCCGGCCGGCCGCTCTACGCCATCACCAACTTCTCCGCCGAGAAATTCGACCAGGAGCGTCGGCGCTGGCCGTTCTTCGCCTGGTTCGACGGCATCGTGGTGTCGGGCGAGGTCAAGCTGATGAAGCCCGACCCGCCGATCTACCACCACCTGCTTGAGCTCTACGGCCTGGCCGCCGCCGACTGCGTGTTCATCGACGACACCCCGGCCAACGTCGACGGCGCGCGCGCCGTCGGCATGCGCGCGGTCCATTTCGACGGCGCGGAGCGGCTGCGCGAAGACCTGACGGCGATGGGGGCGCTGTGAGGGCGTACTTCAGGTCGATGAATTCCTGGTATGCCGGCACCCGTGGCGCAATCCGGCAAACGGTTCACCGGCCGCCGTAGCGCACCACCTGCTGGTCGATGGCGCCGAAGATGTTGCAGCCGTCGGGGTCCAACATCTTGACGCGGACGCGGCCGCCGAAGCGCATAAATGGGGTCTCCGGCGCGCCGGTCTCGATGGTCTCCATCGTCCGCCGCTCCGCCAGGCACGACGAGCCGACCGTGCGGTCGGTGTTGGAGACTGTGCCCGAGCCGACGATGGTGCCGGCGGCGAGGTGGCGAGTCCGCGCCGCGTGGGCGATCAGTCGCGGAAAGCCGAAGGTCATGTCGACGCCGGCGTCGGGGCGGCCGAACGTCCGGCCGTTCAGCGCCGTCAGCAGCGGCAGGCTGAGCTTGGCGCCGTCCCACGCCGGGCCCAGCGTCACCGGGCTGACCGCGACCGGCGAGAACGCCGACGCCGGCTTGCCGTGGAAGAAGCCGATGCCCTAGCCCGCACTCCTCACACTGGCCACGGTCTGCGCGGCCATTGCCCCGTCGGGCGCGCGTGCTATAAGGGCGACCCAAGGAAGACCGACAAAGGGACGACCGACCCGTGGCGCCGATCCTGTCGGGTGAGCCGACGGTCCTTATCATCAATGGGCCCAACCTCAACATGCTGGGCGTTCGGGAACCGGCGGTCTATGGCCCCGACACCCTGGGCGACATCGAGGGGGCGTGCGCCGAGCGCGCCGACGATCTGGGCCTGACCATCGATTTTCGCCAGAGCAATATCGAGGGCGAGATCGTCACCTGGATCCAGGAGGCGCGCAACGGCCACGACGCCATCATCGTCAACGCCGGCGGCTATTCGCACACCTCGATCGCCATCCTCGACGCCCTGCGGATGGCGGAGATCCCGGTGGTCGAGGTGCATTTGTCGAACATCTTCCAGCGTGAAGGGTTTCGCCACCATTCCTATATATCCCAGGCGGCGACGGGGGTGATCTGCGGTTTCGGCGGCCTGGGCTACCTGCTGGCGCTGGACGCGTTGGCGCGGCAGATCGGACCCAGCAGCTAGCCGAACCCGACGGGCAGCTGGGCCCAACAGCCAGGTGGCAAGCAGAGTGAAACGCATGGCCAGCTTCAATATCGACGGCGACCTGATCCGCAGCTTGGCGGAATTGCTGGATGAAACCGGGCTGACGGAGATCGAGTTCGCCGATGGCGAGCGGCGTATTCGGGTCACCAAGGCCGGCATCCAGACGGTCGCCGCGCCGCTGCCCGCCGCCGCACCGGCCGTCACGGAGGCCCCCGAGCCCGCGGCCGGGCCGCAGCCGGGGGCGCTCATCTCGCCGATGGTCGGCACTGCCTACCTGGCGCCCGAGCCCGGCGCGGCCACCTTCGTCAAGGTCGGCGACCAGGTCGCCGAGGGCCAGACCGTGATGATCGTCGAGGCGATGAAGGTGATGAACCCGATTCGCGCGCCGCATGCCGGCACCCTGCAGCAGGTCCTGGTGTCCGACGGCCAGCCGGTGGAATACGGCGAAGTCATCATGATCATCCAATAGCGGCGGCGGGGCATGTTCGAAAAGGTCCTGATCGCCAACCGTGGCGAGATCGCCCTGCGCATCCACCGCGCCTGCCGCGAAATGGGGATCAGCACCGTGGTCGTCCATTCCACCGCCGACGCCGACGCCATGGCGGTGCGGCTGGCGGACGAGAGCGTGTGCATCGGCCCGCCGGCGGCACGCGACAGCTACCTCAACATGCAGGCGATCATCTCCGCCGCGTCGGTCACCGACGCCGACGCGATCCATCCGGGGATCGGTTTCCTGGCCGAGAACGCCCAGTTCGCCGAGATGGTGGAGGAGCACGGCTTCGCCTTCATCGGCCCGACGGCGGAGCACATCCGCACGATGGGCAACAAGATCGCCGCCAAGACGGCGGTGGCGGCGGCCGGCCTGCCGGTGGTGCCGGGATCGGACGGCACGATCGAGACCGCCGACGAGGCGGTCGCGGTGGGTGACCGGATCGGCTATCCGGTGCTGGTCAAGGCGACCGCCGGTGGCGGCGGCAAGGGCATGAAGGTCGCCAAGAGTCGCGACGAGATGGCCGACGCGTTTTCGCTGGCGCGCACCGAATCCCGCGCGGCGTTCGGCGACGACAACGTCTATATCGAGAAATTCCTCGGCCGGCCGCGCCACATCGAGGTCCAGATCCTCGCCGACACCCATGGCAACGTCGTCCATTTCGGCGAGCGCGACTGTTCGGTGCAGCGCCGCCATCAGAAGGTGATCGAGGAAGCGCCGTCGCCGGCGCTCAACGCCGAGGTGCGCGCGCGCATCGGCGGCCTGGCCGCCCATACCGCGCGGCAGATCGGCTATCGCGGCGTCGGCACGATGGAGTTCCTGTACGAGGACGGCGCGTTCTACTTCATCGAGATGAACACCCGCCTGCAGGTCGAACACCCGGTCAGCGAGATGATCAGCGGCATCGACCTGGTGCGCGAGCAGGTCCGCGTCGCCACCGGCGCGCCGCTGGGTTACGACCAGGCCAGCATCCGGTTCCAGGGCCACGCCATCGAGTGCCGGGTCAACGCCGAGGACCCGGCCACGTTCCTGCCGTCGCCCGGCCGCATCGGCAGCTATCACGCGCCGGGCGGCCTGGGAGTCCGGGTCGACAGCGCGCTATATTCGGGCTATGTGGTGCCGCCCTATTACGACAGCCTGATCGCCAAGCTGATCGTCCACGGCGCCACACGCAACGAATGCCTGATGCGGCTGCGCCGAGCGCTGGAGGAATTCGTGATCGAGGGGGTGTCGACGACCCTGCCGCTGCACCAGAACCTGATCTCGCAGCCCGACTTCATCGACGGGAACTACGACGTCCACTGGCTGGAGCAGCTGTTCGAGGGCGAGACGTAGCCTGCATTTCTCATACTGGCCACGGTCTTCGTCGCGTCCGGGTGGTCCGAGCCGCCGGGAGAAGGCCGAAGAGCGTAGCAACGCTACGGTCGAGGCCTTCGACGCCGCGGGCGGGCCGCCCGGGCGCGACCCGGAGGGCGGCGCTGTCGCGCCGACCGTGGCCAGTATGAGAAATGCAGGCTAGGCGCTGCGGCCGCGCCAGCCGGCGGACCGGCGGACATGGAAATCACCCCCAGCCTGTTGCTTCGCGCCTACGCCCACGGCCTGTTCCCGATGGCCGAGACGGCGGACTCCGAGGACCTGTACTGGTTCGACCCGCCGATGCGCGGGGTGCTGCCGCTCGACAGCTTCCACGTGCCGCGCCGGCTCCGCCGGGTGGTCCGCCGGCGGCAGTTCGAGATCCGCTACGACACCGCGTTC
>JAZFQW010000368.1:0-4282 GCA_036445335.1 Alphaproteobacteria bacterium
CTCGGCCAGCGCGCGCGGCTGATCGGCGACCGGGACGTGGTGCAGGCTGTTGAAGAACACGACCAGGTCGACGCTGCCGTCGGCCAGCGGCAGATCCTGGCCGTAGCCGAACAGGTAGCGTTCCGCCACGGCCGGGGCCGCCGCCCGCGCCCCGGCCAGCGCCGCCGCGCCGCACTCCACACCGGTCGCCCGCGCGCCGCGCTCCGTCAGCTCCCGCACCAGCGCGCCATGGCCGCACCCGACATCGACGACGTCGAGTCCGGCGACGGCGACCAGCCCGTCGAGCACGTCGAGATGGCGGCGAACGGCCAGGCCGGTCACGCGGCGGTTCCGGCATCGGCCGCCGAATCAGACGGGTGGCGGTCGACCAAGTGGCCGGCATTGTCGACCGGCACGGCCCTGTCATCCGGTTCAGTGATCATGGCGGCGGGCTCCTCCGTGACCTCGGATCTCGCGCTCGCGCGCGGACGGTGGATTGTGGCCCAGTCGGCCGCCGCCGTTAACCGCCAAACCACCTTTGCAATTCACGCAAAGGTAAATTGAAAATTATCCCGATTTACGGAAGGACTGTCGGTTTCCATATTGGCGTCAGACCCGACGCCGCCGACGACGGACGCTCGATGCTGGCGCCGTTGGCCGGGGACGCCATCGGTACTCCCAACCCTCAGTATCCAGGAGAGAGAGAATGTCAGACCAGCGACCGACAGCAATCGTCACCGGCGCCTCCAGCGGCCTCGGCCTCGCCACCGCCAGGGCGTTTCTCGCCCGCGGCTTCAACGTCGTCATCAACGGGTCGAACCCGGACCGCCTGGCCGCCGCCTACGACGGGCTCGGCAGCCCCGACGCCGCCCTGCCAGTGGCCGGCGACGTCGGCGACGCCGCCGACCGCGCCCGCCTGGTCGACGCCGCGGTGCGCCGCTTCGGCCGCATCGACGTGCTGGTCAACAACGCCGGCGTGTTCGAGCCGCGGCCGTTCCTGGAGGTCGACGAGGCCTTCCTCGACCGCTTCCTGACCACCAACCTGAAGGGCACGTTCTTCCTCAGCCAGGCGGTCATCCCGCATATGCGTGACGGCGGCGGCGGCGCGGTGATCAACATCGGCACGGTCCTGGTCGACCACGCCCTGGGCGGGCTGCCTGCAACCGCCGCGGTTGCCAGCAAGGGCGCCATCCACGCGCTGACGGTACAGCTGGCGGCGGAGTTCGGCAGGGACAACATCCGGGTCAACACGATCGCGCCCGGGGTCATCCGGACGCCGATCCACGCGCGCAACGGCGTCGTCGACATCGACGGCCTGGCCGGCCTGTCGCTGGTCGACCGCGTCGGCGAGCCCGACGACATCGCCGAGGTGGCGACGCAGCTCGCCACCAACGCTTTCATCTCCGGCACCGTGATCAACGTCGACGGCGGCCACGTCGCCGGCCACCATCTCGGCTGACGCGGCGCAAGCGGGTTGCCTCGCGGTCCCTGCTCCGGTTTGATACCTCGGATAGTCAGGCCACGGAGGGATCGTCATGGCGCGGGTCACTGGAATCGGCGGCGTCTTCTTCAAGGCGCGCGACCCCGACCGGCTGATAGACTGGTACCGCGACCGTCTGGGCATCGCGCCGGCCGAGGACGGCAACGTCGCCTTCCACTGGCGCGAGTCCGACGACCCGGACCGCCGGGGCCGTACGATCTGGGCGCCGTTCCCCAGCGACACTCAGTATTTCGAGCCGAGCACCGCGCCGTTCATGATCAACTACCGCGTCGACGACCTCGACGCGCTGCTCGAACGGCTCCGCGCCGCCGGGGTCGAGGTCGACGACCGCGTCGAGGAGTACGACTACGGCCGCTTCGCCTGGGTCATGGACCCCGAGGGCAACCGCATCGAACTGTGGCAACCGACGGAAAACCCGCCGCACGACTGAGCCCGCGCGGCGCGCCGGACCGTGGCCAGTGTGAGAAGTGCGGGTCGGCCGGGCCGGCCAGCGCCGATCACCCGGCCAGCGCCGCGATCAGCCGGTCGATCTCGGCCTCGGTGTTGTAGTAGTGCGGCGACGCGCGCACGACCTCGTCCAGCCCGCGCGCCGCCATATCGAGATAGGTCATTGGGGCGTCGGAGACCGACACGTTGATGCGCCGCGCGGCCAGTCGGGCGACGATGTCAACGGCCGCGGCCCCGGCCTTGGTGAAACCGACGATCGCCGCCTTGTCGCGCCCCTTGTCGCACAGCGCGACGCCCGGCAGGTCGGCCAGCCGCCGGCGCAGGCGGCCGGCCAGGCGGTCGGCCCGCTCGCGGATCGCCTCCAGTCCCAGCGCCAGCGCATAGTCGACCGCGACACCCAGGCCGATCTTGCCGGCAACGTTGCCCTCCCAGTTCTCGAACCGGCGCGCGTCCGGCCGCACCTCATACGTGTCGGGGCCAGTCCACTGCGCGGCGTGGAGATCGAGAAACGGCGGCTCCAGCCGCTCGATCCAGTCGCGCCGGACATACAGGAAGCCGACGCCGCGCGGCCCGCGCAGGTACTTGCGGCCGGTCGCCGACAGCATGTCGCAGCCGATCGCCGCCACGTCCAGCGGCAGCTGTCCCGCCGACTGGCAGGCGTCCAGCAGGAACGGGATCCCGGCGGCGCGCGCGACCCGGCCGATCTCGGCCGCCGGATTGATCAGACCACCGTTGGTCGGCACGTGGGTCACCGCGATCAGCCGCACCCGGTCGTCAATCGCCGCCTCCAGCGCCGCCACGTCGAGCCGGCCGTCGGCGTCGTCGGGGATCGCCTCGACCACCGCGCCGGTGCGTCGGGCGATCTGCAGGAATGCGATGTAGTTCGAAGCGTATTCCGCCGTGGCGGTGAGAATCCGGTCGCCGGCCTCGAACCCAAGCGCATAGAACGCCATGTCCCACCCGCGGGTCGCGTTCTCGACGATCGCCACCTCGTCGCGCCGGCAGTTCAGCAGCCGCGCCACCGCGTCGTACGCGTGCTCCACCGCGTCGTTCGCCCGCGCCGCCGCCTCGTAGCCGCCGATCTCGGCCTCCAGCCGCAGGTGGTCGACCATCGCCGCGGTGACCGGCGCCGGCGGCAGCGCCGCCCCGGCATTGTTGAAATGGGCGACGTGGGCGCAGCCGGGCGTATCGGCGCGCACGCGGTCGATGTCGATGGGCATGGGCGGCCTCGGTGGCTTCGTTGTTCGCTAGTGTCCGCGCCGGATACGCCTGTCACGCGGCGATCCTTCGACAGGCTCAGGATAACGACGGTGGGTGCGGCAACAACGGGAACTCCTCATGCTGAGCCTGTCGAAGCATCCTTCGACACGCTCAGCATGAGGGTAATGGACGCGGCGCAAGAGTGGGCTCCTCGCACTGAGCCTATCGAGGGGCAAGGCCCGACCTCCCGATCTGGGAAATGCCACCCTACCCGAAATGGGTCTTGGGGCGGTCCAGCGGGACGCCGTCCTCGGTGATGTCGACCCTCTCGTTGTAGAAGCAGATCAGGCCCTCGATCTTGGGGCATTCGGGGATCGGCACCGGGTAGGACCAGGCGTGGTCGCGACGGAGCGCGCCGCCGACTTCGACCGAGAAGGTTTCGGCGATGCCCTTGTAGGGGCAACGGGTGACGGTATCCGACGGGCGCAGAAGGTCCAGCCGCACGTCGAGGCGTGGGATGTAGTAGCGCGTCGGCAGGCCGGTCTCCCACAGCAGCACCGGGCGGTTCGTGTTCGCCACCTCGATGCCGTCGATCGCCACCCGGATGTGGCGCGAGCTGCGCACGGCGTCGACCCGGTGGTAGGGGTTGCGCGCGTGGACGTAGATCTGGTCGTCCTCCTCGAACCACGCGTCCATCGCCGGCCAGTCGAAGGTGAGGTAGCCATCGAGGTCGGCCTGTCTGTCGGTGGGCGGGTTGCGGTAGGTGAAGGCGGCGTCTTGCGCCCGCCGCCCGCCGACCGTGAGATGCCAGAACACCTTCTCGCCGCGCGGGTCGTCGCCGCCGGCGCGGTCGCTCCGCTCGAGCAGGTCCATGCGCACGTCGCTCTTCGGAAAATAGTAGTTCGGGTACGGCCGCTCGAAGAACAGCACCATGGCGCGGCTGTCGGCCACGACCGCGCCGTTGAACATCGTCCGCACCCGGCGCGGGCTGGGGACGATCGTATAGTCGCCGATGTCGTACATGGTAGACGCCTCCTCGCGAACTGTCGGCCTCGTTGCGGTGATTGGTGAAGACATACCAGTGGAGGCGGCGGCGCGTCTCTGCTGCAACGCCGTCTCCGCGCCTTGGCAATATCGCGGCCAGAGTGAGAGATG
>JAZFQW010000369.1:0-12577 GCA_036445335.1 Alphaproteobacteria bacterium
CGGAGATGTAAACGGTGATTGAAACAAAGATTGAAAAGAGACCGGTGGGGCGACCGAGACTGGGAAAGCCGCACCCGATAGATGTCCATGTCGGCAGCCGTGTGCGGCTGCGGCGAACGCTGTTGGGAATGAGCCAGGAGAAGCTGGGTGAGGCGATCGGACTGACCTTCCAACAGGTGCAGAAATATGAGCGTGGGGCCAACCGGATCGGCGCCAGCCGACTGTTCGACCTGAGCAGGGTGCTTGACGTCCCGGTGTCCTTTTTCTTCGACGATGCGCCGGCGACCGACACCGCGCCGAACCGCCTGGAACTGCAGGAGGAGGCGGCGCCGTTCGAACCCGACCCGATGGCCAAGCGGGAAACGCTGGAGCTGGTGCGTGCCTACTTTCGGATTGGCAACCCGGCGGTTCGCAAACGACTGTTCGAGCTCACAAAGTCGATCGCCAACGCCGGCGGATTGGCGCAGGAGTCCGCGCGCAAATAGGCACCCGGGGCTGGGGACCGCCGCCGCCCGCGGCGCGGTTCCGGCCGCGGCCGCTCGCGCCGCGGCGATTGACCGGCGCGACGATCCTTGTGAGAAAACCGTCCGGCCGGCCCGCACGCCGGCGCGATGGTGTGCCTCGCCGGGGGCGACCGCCCGGACAGACAAGGGATCCGCCAGTGCCCCAGAACGACTATGTCTTCACCAGTGAATCGGTCTCCGAAGGCCATCCGGACAAGGTCTGTGACCGGATTTCCGATGCGATCGTCGACACCTATCTGACCGCCGACGCCGAGGCGCGGGCGGCCGTCGAAACATTGTGCACGACCAACCGGATCGTCATCGCCGGTGAAGTCCGCGGACCCGCTACGATCACCGGGGACACACTGGAGGAGGTCGCGCGCCAGGCCGTCCGCGACATCGGATACGAACAGGACGGCTTTCACTGGCGCACGGCCGACGTCGAGGTGCTGGTCCACAAGCAGTCGGCGGATATCGCCGCCGGCGTCGACGCGAGCGGCAACAAGGACGAGGGCGCCGGCGATCAGGGCATCATGTTCGGCTATGCCTGCCGCGAAACCGCCGCGTTGATGCCGGCGCCGATCTACTTGGCGCATGCGATCCTGCGCAGCCTGGCCGAAGCGCGGCATTCGGGTGCACTGCCGATGCTGGCGCCGGACGCGAAAAGCCAGATTTCGCTGCGGTATGTAGAAGGTGAGCCGGTCGAGGCGGTTTCCCTAGTGGTTTCGACCCAGACCACCGCCGAACTCGAGCCCGCCGAGGTGCGCGAGATCGTCCGGCCGCACGTCGTCAACGTACTGCCGGACGGCTGGATGTGCGACGAAGCGGACTTCTACGTCAATCCCACCGGCCGATTCGTGATCGGCGGTCCCGACGGCGACGCCGGGTTGACCGGGCGGAAGATCATCGTCGACACCTATGGCGGCGCCGCGCCCCACGGCGGCGGCGCCTTCTCGGGCAAGGACCCGACTAAGGTCGACCGGTCGGCGGCATATGCCGCGCGATATCTGGCAAAGAATGTCGTCGCCGCCGGGCTGGCCGATCGCTGTTCCATCCAGCTCAGTTACGCCATCGGCGTCTCCCATCCGTTGTCGGTCTATATCAACAACCACGGCACTGGCAAGGTCGACGAGCAACGGCTGTCGAATGTCCTGCAAGAGCTGGTGGATCTGCGGCCGCGCGGTATCCGCACCCATCTGCAGCTGAACCGGCCGATCTATGCGCGCACCGCGGCGTACGGTCATTTCGGCCGCGAACCCGAGCCCGACGGCGGGTTCTCATGGGAGAAGACCGACCTGGTCAACGCGCTGACCTCGGCGTTCACCTGACGCGCCCTTTCCAGGCAGGCCATGGCCGAGCGCGAAGACGACACTCGGCACCCGAGCGGCAGGCAGACCGTGTACGGCCGCCGCCGGGGTCGCAAGTTGCGGCCTGGCAGGGCGGAGCTGCTGGACCGTCTGTTGTCCCGGCTTGCAGTTCCGCTGCCGCCGGCACCGACGCGCCTGGACTGGCGCGCGCTGTTCCCGCGGCCGGTGACGGACCTCTGGCTCGAGGTCGGCTTCGGCGCAGGCGAGCATGTCGTCTGGCAGGCCGAGCATCATCCCGACATCGGCTTTATCGGTTGCGAGCCCTTCGTCAACGGAGTTGGATCGCTGCTGACCGAGATCGACCGCGGCGCGATCGACAACATCCGCATCCACGCCGAGGACGCGCGGCAGGTGATCGATGCATTGCCCGTCGCATCGGTCGGCCGGTGTTTCGTGCTGTTTCCCGACCCGTGGCCCAAGGCGCGCCACCACCGGCGCCGGTTCGTGCGGCCGGACAATCTGGATGCCCTGGCGCGCATCCTGAAGGACGGCGCGGACCTGCGCCTGGCGAGCGATCACGCTGGCCTGGTCGACTGGATGCTGTATTACACCCGGCGACACGGCGCATTCCGCTGGACCGCGCGGCGCGCCGCCGACTGGCGCGGGCGGCCGCCGGACTGGCCGCCGACTCGATACGAATCCAAGGCGCTGCACGGGCCACCGGTGTTCCTGACCTTTCGGCGGCAGCCGAGGCGCTAGACCGCACTTCTCTTACTGGCCATGACGTCCGCGACGACGGCCACAACCCGCCGGAAATAGCGAATTTCGGGTGAAAATAGTTGCGGGCCAAGACGGAATGGTTATATTGCGCAACGAACATCCCATACGGCATGTCGACGAGGTGCGCATGTCGGAAGAAGGGTGGGCCGTCGGCCCGCCTTTTTTGTTCCCTTGGAGGGACTTGGGATACGCGCTTTAGGTACGACAGGAGGCCGGGTGTCCATGGATCTGACGGCGCGGGTCGCAGAGATCGTCGCGCCATCGATCGAGGCGATGGGCTATGAGCTGGTGCGCGTCCAACTGCTGGGCGGTCGCGCACCGGTCCTACAGATCATGGCGGAGCGGGCCGACCGGGCCGGAATGACCGTGGACGACTGCGGCAAACTCAGCCGGACGATTTCGGCGCTGCTCGACGTCGATGACCCGGTGCAGGGGTCCTATTCGTTGGAGGTATCATCGCCCGGGGTCGACCGGCCGCTGACCCGGCTGGCCGATTTCGAGCGGTTCGCGGGTTACGAGGCGCGGGTCGAGACGAGCGTGCCGGTGGTCGGCCGCAAGCGGTTCCGTGGCGTCCTGCGCGGCGTCGAGGGTGACGCCGTCAAGCTGGCCCTGGGCAAAGCTGATTTCGTGCTGGTGCCGTTTTCGACTATCCAGCGCGCCAAGCTGCTGATGAGCGATGCGCTTATCGCCGCCAGCGGCGGACGCGGTTAGCCGTACCGGTCGCCACGGACGGACAAGAGAATAGGACTATTGAGGTCATGGAACTGCTGCACGTTGCCGAGGCGGTGGCCCGCGAGAAGAGCATCGAGCGCGACGAGGTGCTGCTGGCCATGGAACAGGCCATCCAGAAGGCCGGACGCTCGAAATACGGCCAGGAACACGACATTCGCGCCTATATCGATCGCACGAGCGGCGAAATAGAGCTCAAGCGATACCTGGAGGTGGCCGATCCGGTCGAGGACGAGGCGACCCAGATCTCGCCCGACGAGGCCAAGTCGCGCGACCCCGGCTTGGCAGTCGGCGACTTCCTGGTGGAGGATCTGCCGCCAATCGATTTCGGCAGGATCGCCGCGCAGACCGCCAAGCAGGTGATCGTCCAAAAGGTCCGCGAGGCCGAACGGCGGCGCCAGTACGAAGAATACAAGGACCGGGTCAGCGAGATCGTCAACGGGCTGGTCAAGCGGGTCGAATACGGCAACGTGACCGTCGATCTGGGGCGCGCCGAAGCGATCCTACGCCGCGACGAGCTGCTGCCGCGTGAGCACTTCAAGGTCGGCGACCGGGTCCGGGCGTACATCTACGACGTCCGGCAGGAGCCGCGGGGGCCGCAGATCTTCCTGTCGCGCAGCCACCCACAATTCATGGCCAAGCTGTTTGCCATGGAGGTGCCGGAGATCTACGACTCGATCATCGAGATCAAATCGGTCGCCCGCGACCCCGGAAGCCGGGCGAAGATCGCCGTGGTGTCGCACGACAGCTCGATCGATCCGGTGGGCGCCTGCGTCGGCATGCGCGGCAGCCGGGTGCAGGCCGTCGTCGGCGAACTGCAGGGCGAGAAAATCGACATCATTCCGTGGTCGCCCGACGCCGCCACCTTCGTGGTCAACGCACTTGCCCCGGCCGAGGTGACCAAGGTCGTCCTGGACGACGAGCAGAACCGGATCGAGGTGGTCGTCCCCGACGAGCAATTATCGCTGGCGATCGGCCGCCGCGGTCAGAACGTTCGGCTCGCCTCTATGCTGACCGGGTGGGAAATCGACATCCTCACCGAGGCCGAGGAGTCCGAACGGCGGACCGAGGAGTTCCGCCAGCGCAGCAAGCTTTTCATGGAGGCGCTTGACGTCGACGACGTGATCGCCCATCTGCTGGTCGCCGAAGGCTTCACGCGGCTAGAGGAGATCGCCTTCGTGTCGCTGGAGGAGTTGACCGACATCGAGGGTTTCGACAATGACATCGGCCACGAGCTGCAGCAGCGGGCGATCGCCTACCTGGAAGAGCTGAACCGGGCCCACGAGAAGCGCTACCGCGAGCTGGGCGTGACCGACGCGCTGGCCGAACTGGCGCCGCTGACCCCGGCGATGCTGGTCAAGTTGGGCGAACAGGAGGTCAAGACCCTCGACGACCTCGGCGACCTTGCGAGCGACGAGTTGATCGAGGTCGTCGGCGCCGACGCGTTGAGCGAGGACGCCGCCAACCAGGTCATCATGGCTGCGCGCGCCCACTGGTTCGAGGCCGAGGACGCCGCTGCTGCCGGCGACGACGGCGCGGCAGTCGCCGAGGAGGCCGGTGAGCAACCGGTCGCCGGTGGATAATCCGGGCGGGCCGCCACGGATGAGCGCCGCCGCTGCCTTGACCAACGGTGCGCCCGGTTCGGCGCGCGCCGGCGGCAGCGCGCCGCCAGCCCGGCCCGGCCGCGATGCACCGCGGCGGCGGTGCCTGGCGACCGGCGCGGTGCTGCCCAAGCAGGCGTTGATCCGCTTCGTGGTCGCGCCGGACGGCGTGCTGACGCCCGATCTGGAGCGCCGGCTGCCGGGACGCGGGATGTGGGTGAGCGCCGACCGCGGCGCACTGGAGCGGGCGGTGGCGAAGGGGCTGTTCGGCCGTGCCGCGCGGCGCAAGGTCGACGTTCCCGACGGGCTGATCGACCGGATCGATGCCTTGCTGACGCGGCGCTGCCTCCATCTGATCGGATTGGCGAGGCGCGCCGGAGAGGCGGTCGCCGGGTTCGGCAAGGTGCGGGCCTGGCTGGACCGCGATCGCGCCGCCGTGCTGGTGGCGGCCAGTGACGGTGCCTCCGACGGCCGCGCCAAGATGCGCGCCCGGGCGCCCGACCTGCCGATCGTCGAGGCGTTCGACGCGGCCGAACTGGGAGCGGCGTTCGGCCGCGATCGCGCCGTGCACGGCGCACTGGCGGTGGGCGGCCTGGCCACACTGCTGGTCGCCGAGACGGCGCGGTTGAAGAGTGTTCGCGCCGGCGGCGCACAGGACGGCACCGGGGCGGTGCGGCACTAATGGCGAGTACGCTGGACGATATGACGGATAGCAAAGAGCAAGAGCGCAAGACGACCCTCAGCCTCAGCGGCCGCGGCAAGCTGGAAATGCGCAAGGGCATCGACCCCGCCCAGCAGGTGCGCCAGAGCTTCTCGCACGGCCGCTCGAAGACCGTCCAGGTCGAGGTCAGACGCAAGCGCGCCCTCGATCACGGTCACTCCGGCGACTTGGCCGACGGCGGCGCCGCGGCGCGCCGGTCCGCAGAGGGCGCCAAAGGCAAGGCCCTTGGCGGCGGCCGCGCCCGCACACTGACTCAGGCCGAGCGCGAGGCGCGGGAAAAGGCGCTGCGGTCGGCGCTGCGCGAGGAAGAGGCGCGCCGCACTCACGCCGTCGGCACGGCGGAGACCGTCGAGATCGTCGCCGAAGTGCCGGTCGAAGCGCCAGAGCGGCTGGACGCCGAGGCCCTGCGTCAGCGCGAGCTCGACGAATTGCGCCGGATCGAAGAGGACGAGCGCCGCAAGGCCGACGAGGAGAAGGCGCGGCTGGAGAGCGCCGAGCGCGAGCGCCAGCAAAGCGACGCACAGCGTCGCGCGGCGGAGAAGGAGGATGAGGACAAGCGGCGCCAAGTCGCCGACCGCACCGCCAAGGCGGCGGTCGCCAAGGTCGGAGGCGCGCTTGCCGCGGAACCCGATGAGTCGGCCGGTCCGCGCGGCCGCAGGCCAGGCCGCGGCGACATCAAGCGCCCGATCCCGACGCGCAGCCGTGGCGACCAGCGGCGCCGTGGCGCCAAATTGACCGTCTCCCAGGCGCTGACCGGCGCCGACGGCGAGCGCACCCGCAGCCTGGCCGCGATGCGCCGGGCGCGAGAGAAGGAGCGCCGCGACCTCGCCGCGCAGAGCCAGGAGAAGATCATCCGCGACGTGATCATCCCGGAGGCCATCACCGTCCAGGAGCTGGCCAACCGCATGGCCGAGCGCGGCGGCGACGTGATCAAGGCGCTGATGAAAATGGGGGTGATGGCTACGATCAACCAGACCATCGATCCCGATACCGCCGATCTGCTGGTCACCGAGTTCGGCCACAGGGTCAAGCGCGTCGCCGACTCCGACGTCGAGATCGGCCTCAAGGGCGAGGCCGACAGCGAGGGGGAGCTGCAGCCGCGGCCGCCCGTCGTCACCGTCATGGGCCACGTCGACCACGGCAAGACCTCGCTGCTGGACGCGCTCAGGGAAACCGACGTGGTCAGCCGTGAGGCGGGCGGCATCACCCAGCATATCGGCGCCTATCAGGTGACGCTGCAGTCCGGCGACAGGATTACCTTCATCGACACGCCGGGCCACGAGGCGTTCACCGAGATGCGGGCCCGCGGGGCCAATTGCACCGATCTGGTGGTCCTGGTGGTGGCCGCCGACGATGCGGTCATGCCGCAGACGGTGGAGGCGATCCACCACGCCAAAGCGGCCGAAGTTCCGGTCATTGTCGCCATCAACAAATGCGACCTGCCCGACGCCAACCCGCAGCGGGTGCGCGACGGGCTGCTGCAGCACGAGATCATCGTCGAGGAGGTCGGCGGCGACGTGCTGGCGGTGGAGGTGTCGGCCAAGACCAAGTCCGGCCTCGACAAGCTCGAAGAGGCCATCCTGCTGCAGGCTGAATTGCTGGAGCTCAAGGCCAACCCCGACCGGGCCGCCGAAGGCGTTGTGGTCGAGGCCAAGCTGGAGCGGGGCCGCGGAACGGTCGCCACGGTGCTGGTGAAGCGCGGCACCCTGAGAGTCGGCGATATCTTCGTCACAGGCAGCGAATGGGGCCGCGTGCGCGCGCTTATCGACGACCGCGGCGAGCAGATCGACGCCGCCGGGCCATCGCTGCCGGTCGAGGCCCTGGGCCTCAATGGCACGCCGCTGGCCGGCGACGACCTTGCCGTCGTCGAAAGCGAGGCGCGAGCCCGCGAGATCACCGAATTCCGCGACCGCAAGAAGCGCGACGCGACGCAGCTGGCGTCCGGGCGCGGCACCGTGGATGAGATGTTCTCGCAAATCGAGGCGGGCGAGGCGAAGGAACTGCCCATCGTCATCAAGGCCGACGTGCAGGGGTCGGTCGAGGCGATCGCCTCCAGCCTGGCGAAGCTGGCCGCCGACAACGAGGAAGTCGCCGTCCAGGTGCTGCATGCCGCCGTCGGCGGCATCAACGAAAGCGACGTTACCCTGGCCGGCGCGACCGGCGCCATGGTGATCGGCTTCAACGTCCGGGCCAACCCGCAGGCGCGCGAGATGGCCCGGCGCGACCGGCTGGAGATCCGCTATTACAGCGTGATCTACGACGTGATCGACGACGTCCGCGCGGCGTTGACCGGCCTGTTGCCGCCCAGCCTGCGCGAACGCTTCATCGGCAATGCCGAGATCCGCGAGATATTCAACATCACCAAAGTCGGCAAGGTCGCCGGCTGCATGGTCACCGACGGCGTCGTCAAGCGCGGCGCCGGCGTCCGCTTACTGCGCGACAACGTCGTGGTTCACGAAGGCAAGCTGAAGACCCTCAAGCGCTTCAAGGACGAAGTGAAGGACGTGAGGGAGAGCTATGAGTGCGGCATGGCGTTCGAGAATTACGAGGACATCAAGGTCGGCGATATCATCGAAGCCTTCGAAACCGAAGAGGTGGCGCGGGAGTTGTAGCCCGCCGGGGGTCGCGCGGCGCCACGGCCCGCCGCCGCGATCATCCGGCTTTGCCACGCGTATTGTGAGCTCGATCCGATGACCACTCGGGATTCCAACGCGCCGACGCAGCGGCAACTGCGCGTCGGCGAGGAATTGCGGCATGCGCTGTCCGCCATCCTGATGCACGGCGACCTGCGCGATCCGGCGCTGCACGACGTGTCGGTGACGGTCAGCGAGGTCCGTGTCGGTCCGGACTTGCGCAATGCCACTGCCTTCGTCCTGCCGCTCGGCGGCGGCGACGCCGTGGAGATACTGGCGGCGCTGAAGCGGGCGACGCCCTATCTTCGCGGCCGGCTGGGCCGTGCGGTGCGGCTGAAATTCACGCCCAACCTGACGTTCCGGGCGGACCGGTCGTTCGACTACGCCCAGAAGATCGACACGCTGCTGCATTCGCCGCCGGTTGCGCGCGATCTTGGCGGCGACGACGGTGGGGTCGACGGCGATGGCGCGTAAGCGCAAGGGCCGCCCCGTCCACGGCTGGCTGGTGATCGACAAGCCGGCCGGTCCGACCTCGACCCAGGTCCTGGCCCGGACGCGCCGGGTGCTCGACGCCGCCAAGGCCGGGCATGGCGGCACCCTGGACCCGATCGCCACCGGCGTGTTGCCGATCGCCTTTGGCGAAGCCACCAAGACGGTCGGCTATGCCATGGACCGGCGCAAGACGTACCGCTTCGCCGTGCGCTGGGGCGAGGCCCGCGATACCGACGATGTCGAGGGCGCGGTCGTCGCGACCAGCGCCGTGCGGCCGGACCGCGCCGCGATCGAGGCGGTCCTGCCGCGGTTTATCGGCACGATCGAGCAAGTCCCGCCGGCCTATTCCGCCATCAAGGTCGATGGCGAGCGGGCCTACGACCTGGCGCGTGGCGGCGAGGCGGTCGTGCTGGCGCCGCGGCCGGTGACGATCGACGAGTTGCGGCTAATCGACCACGTCGACGGCGACCACGCGGAGTTCGAGGCGGTCTGCGGCAAGGGCGCCTATATGCGGTCACTAGCCCGCGATCTGGCCGTCGCTCTCGGCACGGTCGGCCATCTGGCGTCGATTCGGCGGCTATCGGTCGGCCCTTTTACGCTTCGGGACGCAATAACACTTGAACAATTGGACGCATTGGCGGAAAAGACCGCCGCGGATAGCGTGCTTCTGCCCGTCGAGACCGCGCTGGACGACATCCCGGCGGTGGCCCTGACGGAGCTGGAAGCGCACCGAATGCGATGCGGCCAGTCGGTCGCCTTGTTTCGCCGATCAGACCGGGAGCGGCTCAGCCGGCTCGATCTCGACCCGGCGGGCCCCAGGGCCGCCGCGGGCGAGGCGGTCGTGCTGGCGGTGATTCAGGGTCCGGACGGCAACCGGCCGGTCGCGCTGGCGCGTCTCCAAGGCGCGGAACTGCATCCGGTGCGGGTTCTCAATTTGTGACGGAGTACACGATGTCGATCACGCCCGAGCGCAAGCAGGAATTGATCACCGAACACGCCACGAAGTCCGGCGATACCGGTTCGCCGGAGGTCCAGGTCGCAGTGCTGTCGGAACGCATAGCCAATCTGACCGACCACATGAAGATCCACAAGCACGACTATCATTCGCGGCGTGGGCTGCTGATGATGGTCGGACGCCGGCGTCGCTTGCTGGACTATCTGAAGCGGAAGGACCAGGGCCGTTACGCGGGGCTTATCCAACGGCTCGGTCTGCGGCGCTAGTCCAGCGTGTCGCCGCGAAACGGTGCGATGGCGACCCGCAAGGCAAACCGCGGTCCCTGGCCGACGCCCGGCGGTGCCCCATGGGCCCGACGCGCGCAGTCGAAGTCTGCGCGACCCGCGAACGCCGTCAGCCCGACCGGGCGGCGGCGTTCGTCGTATCGAGATGAGTCTCACGCCGCATTTCTGACGTTGGCCACGGGCTGCGTCTGCAATGCCGGTTTACCCAGGAGCCGATCGGAACGGGCTCCGACCCGACTGTCCAATCCGGGGCAGGGGTGTCCGATGGAAGGAACGAGTTGAATGTTTAACGTGTACCGCAAGGAAATCGACTGGGGCGGCCGCAAGCTGATCCTTGAATCCGGAAAGGTCGCCCGCCAGGCCGACGGCGCCGTGATGGCGACCTACGGCGATACCGTGGTGTTGTGCACCGCGGTAGGTCAAAGGGCGCCGAAACTGGGCATCGATTTCTTCCCCTTGACCGTGAACTACCAGGAAAAGACATTCGCCGCCGGCAAGATCCCCGGCGGCTTTTTCAAGCGGGAGGGCCGGCCGAGCGAGAAGGAGACGCTGACGTCGCGTTTGATCGACCGCCCGATCCGGCCGCTGTTCGCCGCCACCTACAGGAACGAGACCCAGGTCATCTGCACGGTGCTGAGCCACGACCTGGAGAACGACCCGGACATCGTCGCGTTGGTCGGCGCCTCGGCGGCGCTGACCCTGTCGGGAATACCGTTTCTCGGGCCGATCGGCGGTGCCCGAGTCGGCTACATCGACGGTGACTACGTTCTGAATCCACCGCTCGACGAGATGATCAATTCCGATCTGGACCTGATCGTCGCCGGCACCCAGGAGGGCGTGCTGATGGTCGAATCCGAGGCCAGCGAGCTGACCGAAGACGTCATGCTGGGCGCCGTCACGTTCGGCCACCGGGCGATCCAGCCGGTGATCGACGCCATCATCGAACTCGCCGAGATGTGCGCCAAGGACCCGTGGGACGTTCCCGAACCGGCCGCCGAGGCCGAGACCGTGCGGACCCAGCTCGAGGAGGGCCACGCCGATCGTCTGCGCGATGCCTACAAGATCGTCGCCAAACAGGAACGCGTCGAAGCGGTCGCCGCCGTCAAACGGAGGGCACTGGACAGTCTGGGCGATGACGAGCAGGCGCTGGCCCTGGCTCCCGGCATCCTGAAGAAGCTGGAAAGCAAGATCGTGCGCGGCACGATCTTGGAGACCGGCCAGCGCATCGACGGCCGCGACACCAAGACGGTGCGACCGATTGTCGCCGAAGTCGGCATCCTGGGGCGCGCGCACGGATCCGCGCTGTTCACCCGCGGCGAGACCCAGGCGATAGTGGTCGCCACGCTGGGCACCGGTTCCGACGAGCAGATCGTCGATGCGCTGGACGGCGAATACCGCGAGCACTTCATGCTGCACTACAATTTCCCGCCCTATTCGGTCGGCGAGGCCAGCTTCCTGCGCTCGCCGGGACGGCGCGAGATCGGTCACGGCAAGCTGGCGTGGCGGGCCATCCATCCGCTGCTGCCGAGCAAGGAGGAGTTCCCCTACACCCTGCGGCTGGTGTCGGAGATCACCGAATCGAACGGCTCGTCGTCGATGGCCACGGTCTGCGGCTCCAGCCTTGCGCTGATGGACGCCGGCGTGCCGGTCACCCGGCCGGTGGCCGGCATCGCCATGGGTCTGATCAAGGAACAGGACAGGTTTGCCGTCCTGTCCGACATCCTGGGCGACGAGGACCATCTGGGCGACATGGACTTCAAGGTGGCCGGCACCGAGCGGGGCATCACGTCGCTGCAGATGGACATCAAGATCACCTCGATTACCGAGGAGATCATGCGGGTCGCCCTGAACCAGGCGCGCGACGGCCGCATCCACATCCTGAGGGAGATGGCCAATGCACTGACCAGCGCCCGTCCCGAGATCAATCAGAACGCCCCGCGGATCACCGTCATCTCGATCCCCAAGGACAAGATACGCGAGGTGATCGGCACCGGCGGCAAGGTGATTCGCGAGATCTGTGAGACCACCGGCGCCAAGGTCGACATCGAGGACGACGGCACGATCAAGGTGGCCGCCGTCGACGCCCAGGCCAGCCAGGCGGCCATCGATTGGATCCAGTCGATCGTCGCCGAGCCCGAGGTCGGCAAGGTCTACAACGGCAAAGTGGTGAAGGTCATGGACTTCGGCGCGTTCGTGAACTTCCTGGGCAGCAAGGACGGGCTGGTCCACATCTCCGAGATGCGCCGCGAACGCGTCGGCAAGGTCGGCGACGTCGTCGCGCTGGGCGAGATGGTCAAGGTCAAGGTGCTCGGCTTCGACGATCGCGGCAAGGTCAAGCTGTCGATGAAGGCGGTCGATCAGGCGACCGGCGAGGATCTCGCCAAGGCGGGGTAGCAGTCGGCGCCGTCCCCAAGCGACGGAAGGCGGCCCCGGCGGGGCCGCCTTATTTCATTGCGACGTCATCGCAAGCGGCCCGGTCAAGGTTAACCCTCATCTCTAACACTGGCCACGGTCTGCGTCGCGCCCGGGCGGCCCGCCCGCTGCGTCGAACGCCTCGACCGTAGCGCGGATA
>JAZFQW010000370.1:0-2062 GCA_036445335.1 Alphaproteobacteria bacterium
GTGCCGTCGTCCTGGCGGTGGACGACGTGGCCGTCCCAGATCTTGTCGAACAGCGTTCGGGGCTGCTCAGGCGGTGCGGACATGATGCTCGTGCTCTCCAAGGCACCGCCGGCGACGATGCCGGGCCGGGGCAGCCGAGAACGCTGTTCGACAAGATCTGGGACGGGCATGTCGTCCATGAGCAGGACGACGGCACCTGCATCCTTTATGTCGACCGTCATCTGGTGCACGAGGTGACCAGCCCGCAGGCGTTCGACGGGCTGCGCCTGGCCGGCCGCCGAGTGCGGCGGCCCGACGCCGCGCTGGCGGTCGCCGATCACAACGTGCCGACGTCGGACCGCGCCGAGGGCATCGCCGACCGCCTGTCGCGCATCCAGGTCGAGACGCTGGAGGCGAACTGCGCCGAATTCGGCATCCGGTTCTTTCGCATGGACGACGTGCGCCAGGGCATCGTCCACATCATCGGGCCGGAACAGGGCATGACCCAGCCCGGCATGACCATCGTCTGCGGCGACAGCCACACCTCGACCCACGGCGCGTTCGGCGCGCTGGCCTTCGGCATCGGCACGTCGGAGGTCGAGCACGTGCTGGCGACCCAGACGTTGCAGCAGAAGCGCGCGAAGAACATGCGCATCACGGTCGACGGCGCGCTGTCGGCCGGCGTCACCGCCAAGGACATGATCCTGGCGACCATCGGCCGCATCGGCACCGCCGGCGGCACCGGCCACGTGATCGAGTACGCCGGCGACGCGGTCCGCGCGCTGTCGATGGAAGGCCGGATGACGGTCTGCAACATGTCGATCGAGGCCGGCGCGCGGGCCGGGCTGATCGGCCCCGACCAGACCACCTTCGACTACATAAGGGGCCGGCCGATGGCGCCCGAGGGCGCGGCGTGGGACGCCGCCGTCGGCTATTGGCGCGGCCTGCCGTCCGACGACGGCGCCGCCTACGACACCGAGGTCGCGCTGGCGGCGGCCGACATCGCGCCCACCGTCACCTGGGGCACCAGCCCGCAGGACGTGGTGCCGATCACCGGCGCTGTGCCCGACCCGGACCGGCTGGGCGACGAGGGCCGCGCCAGGGCGGCGCGCCGTTCGCTCGACTATATGGGCCTGACCGCCGGCACGCCGATGACCGAGATCGCGGTCGACAAGGTGTTCATCGGCTCGTGCACCAACGGGCGGATCGAGGATCTGCGCGCGGTCGCGGCGGTGGCGCGCGGCCGCAAGGTCGCCGACCGGGTCTACGCGATGATCGTGCCGGGCTCGGGCCTGGTGAAGGAGCAGGCGGAGGCCGAGGGGCTCGACCGGATCTTCACCGAGGCCGGGTTCGACTGGCGCGAGCCGGGCTGCTCGATGTGCCTGGCGATGAACGCCGACCGGCTGGAGCCCGGCGAGCGTTGCGCCTCGACCTCCAACCGCAACTTCGAGGGCCGCCAGGGGCGCGGCGGGCGCACCCACCTGCTGAGCCCGGTGATGGCGGCGGCGGCGGCGGTCACCGGCCGCCTGACCGACATCCGCGAGCTGCTGTAGCGACCACCGGGCGGCGGCCGACGGGGACATTTAATCCCTTTGGCCGGGTCGCGGGCTATGGCACAAAAAGGGCTTACCGTCCTGGCCGCCGGCTCGACCAGGAGATTCGCGTTGGGAAGGCGTCCATGGAGAAGTTCACCACCCTGACCGGCGTCGCCGCGCCGCTGCCGATGATCAACGTCGACACCGACATGATCATCCCCAAGCAATACCTGAAGACGATAAAGCGCACCGGGCTCGGCAAGAACCTGTTCGACGAGATGCGCTTCACGCCGGACGGGGCGGAGATCCCCGACTTCGTGCTCAACCGGCCGGCCTATCGCAACGCGAAGATCCTGGTCGCGGGCGAGAATTTCGGCTGCGGGTCGAGCCGCGAGCACGCGCCGTGGGCGTTGCTGGATTTCGGCATCCGCTGCGTCATCGCGCCCAGCTTCGCCGACATCTTCCACAACAACTGCTTCAAGAACGGCATCCTGCCGATCGCGCTCGGCCAGGACGATTTCGACAAGGTGATGGACGACGCCGAGCGC
>JAZFQW010000371.1:0-2876 GCA_036445335.1 Alphaproteobacteria bacterium
GAGCGCAAGCGCGGCGAACGCCGCGCCGCCAACGGCTGACGACGGGCTACTGGCCCACGCTGGCCGGCGTGGGCGCGCAGGGCGCCGGCGGACTTCGGCTAGCCCGCCGCCGTCGCTGCCCGCAGCCCCTGGTCGAGCTTGTCGAGAAACTGGTTGGTGGTCATCCAGGGCTGGTCGGGGCCGATCAGGATCGCCAGGTCCTTGGTCATGTGGCCAGTCTCCACGGTCTCGACGCAGACCCGCTCCAGGGTCTCGGCGAAGGCGGCGACGTCGGCGGTGTCGTTGAACTTGGCGCGGTACGACAGTCCACGCGTCCACGCGAAGATCGAGGCGATGGGGTTGGTCGAGGTCTCCTGGCCCTTCTGGTGCTGGCGATAATGGCGCGTGACGGTGCCGTGCGCGGCCTCCGCCTCGACGGTATTGGCGTCCGGCGTCAACAGCACCGAGGTCATCAGCCCCAGCGAACCGAAGCCCTGGGCGACGGTGTCGGATTGCACGTCGCCGTCGTAATTCTTGGCGGCCCAGACGAAGCCGCCCTCCCATTTCAGAGCGGCGGCGACCATGTCGTCGATAAGCCGGTGCTCGTAGGTCAGTCCGGCGGCGGCGAAGCGGTCGGCGAACTCGGCGTCGAACACCTCCTGGAACAGGTCCTTGAAGCGCCCGTCATAGACCTTCAGGATCGTGTTCTTGGTCGACAGATAGACCGGATAGTCGCGTTGCAGCCCGTAATTGAAGCAGGCGCGAGCAAAGCCGCGGATCGAGTCGTCGACGTTGTACATCGCCAGCGCGACGCCGCTGCCGGAAAACTCGAACACCTGGTGGCGGATCGTCTCGCCGCCGTCGAACGGCGTGAAGGTAATGCTCAGCATGCCGGCGCCGGGGACGCGGAAGTCGGTGGCGCGGTACTGGTCGCCGAAGGCGTGGCGGCCGATGACGATCGGCTTGTTCCAGCCTGGGACCAGCCGCGGCACGTTGCTGCAGATGATCGGCTCGCGGAACACCGTGCCGTCGAGGATGTTGCGGATCGTGCCGTTGGGCGAGCGCCACATCTCCTTCAGGCCGAACTCCTCCACCCGCGCCTCGTCGGGCGTGATCGTGGCGCATTTCACCCCGACCCCGTACCGCTTGATCGCGCTGGCGGCGTCGACGGTGATCTTGTCGTCGGTGGCGTCGCGCGCCTCGATACCAAGGTCGTAGTATTTCAGGTCGACGTCCAGGTACGGCAGGATCAGCTTGTGCTTGATGAACCGCCAGATGATCCGGGTCATCTCGTCGCCGTCCAACTCGACGATCGGGTTCGCGACCTTGATCTTGCTCATCGGCGTGGGCTCCTGCCTGACGGATTGGCGGCGATGGAACGCGTCCGGCGCGGCCGCGCCGGACGCGCTGCCTTATAGCATTGCCGCCCGCGGCGGGATATGCCGTGCCGCCGGCCCTGGCCAGTGTGAGAGAGTGCGGGCTAGAGCCATTTCGCCTCTGGCGCGATCGCCGGTTCGGGCGCTAGCGCCAGGGCATCGAACACGTAGTCGACATCGTCCACCACGCGGAACAGGTCCAGGTGCTCGACCCGGGCGAACCCGCCGTCGATCATGTGTTCCAGCAGCTCCAGCAACGGCTTCCAATAGCCGCCGTCGTCGACGATGACGATCGGCTTGTCGTGCAGGCCGAGCTGCTTCCAGGTGATGATCTCGAAGGTCTCGTCCAGGGTGCCCAGACCGCCGGGCAGCACGACGAACGCGTCGGAGCGCTCGAACATCATGCGCTTGCGGGTGTGCATGCTATCGACAATGTGAAGCTCGGTGAGACCGGTATGTTCGACCTCCAGGACCTGGATGTGTTCGGGGATGATGCCGACCACCGCGCCGCCCGCGGCCAGGACCGCGTCGGCGGTCAGTCCCATCAGGCCGACACGTCCGCCGCCGTAGATCAGTCGCAGGCCCCGCCCGCCGATCTCGGTCCCCAGCCGTTCGGCAGAGCGCCGGTAACGCTGGGCCACGCGGCCGGACGAGCCGCAATAGACGCAAATCGATCGCACTTCGGACATGGGCCTCCTCGGAGGGTTGGGGGTCCGGCGGACGAATATGCCGCCGGTTTGGTACTTTCGTAACCATAGCAGCGCAAAATTGTTTATAAGCCGCTAGCACGCCGTCCAAATCGGGGCAAGCCGGGGCCGGCCGGACTGCCTTCGGTTGCGCGGGCCGGCGCGCGGCAGTACCGTGCGCATGCGCTCTAGGGTGATGGTGACACATTGGATAATCGGGTCATAGGCGGTGCTACCGCCGCGATCGTGGTGATCGTCGGCATCGCCTATTTCATAACCCGCGACAAGGAGGTCGAGCCGGTCGACGCCGGCTCGTCATCGCAAGTCGAGACCACGACGCCGTCGACGGGCGCTGCGCCCGACAGCGATGCGGCCGCGTCGTCACAGAGTGGACCGCCAACCGCGCCGACGACTGCCACCACGGCGCCCGACTCGGGCTTGCCGTCATCGCAAGGTGGATCGACCGTGCCGACGACGACCGCTCCACTGATCACCGCTACGACGCCGACCGCCGGTGAGCGACCGCCGGCCGGGTCGACGGGAGCCGCTACCGCTCCGACCGCCGGTGAACGGCCGCCCGCCGGATCGACGGAAACCGCCGCCACGGCGCCGACGGCTGGTGAGCTGCCGACCACGACGGCGCCGACGGCCGCCACGGCGCCGACCACGGCCGGCACGCAACAGACCGCCGGGTCGACGGGGGCCGCCGCGACGCCCGCTCCGACGGGATCCGTCGCCGCGACGACCACTGCTCCGGCCGACGCGCGGCCACCGGTCGCTACGACCGACACCGCCGCCACGTCGCCGACGGCCGGCACGCAACAGACCGCCGCGA
>JAZFQW010000372.1:0-4608 GCA_036445335.1 Alphaproteobacteria bacterium
GGTGGTGTCGAAGAGATAGACGCGGTTGTTGTCAGTCATACTTCCCATCCTGGGACCGTCGCCCCTTGCTCAACGTCGGCCAGCCGCTAACCTGTACGCCGCCAACTCGTCCCGCCCGGCCCATCTTCCAACACTACACCACAGGCCATCAACTCGGCACGGACGAGGTCCGCCTCCTCAAATTTCTTCGCCTTGCGGGCAGCATCCCGAAGCTGAATCTGCTCCTCTATCCAATCGTCTTTCGGCGGGGAAACAACGCCTTCGGCGGACAACACCACAGATGAAGCAACTAGCTTCCCAGCGCCGGTGAGACGCCCCTTGAACCAGTCCTCGGGATCGGCCTGTACCAGCCCCAGCACGGCGCCGCCGGCCAGCAGGTGGCCCTTCAGCCGTGCCTGATCGGTCGGGTCGGACGACTTGTTGAGCTGGTGCGCCAGCTCGTGCAGGTGGGAGATCGCCATCGGCGTGTTCAGGTCGTCCTCCAGCGCCGCCAGCACGTCGAACGGCACCGCGTCGGCCTCGACCGCGGCGACGTCTGCGACCGGGCGCAGCGCGCCGTAGAGCCGGTCGAGCTGCGCCCGCGCCTGCGCCAAACCGTCCGTGGTGAAGTCGAGCGGGTGGCGGTAGTGGCCCGACAGCAGCGCCAGTCGGATCGCCTCGTCGCGGTGCCCCTTCAGCAGGTCGTGCACGGTGAAGTAGTTGCCGAGCGACTTCGACATCTTCTCGCCATTCACCGTCAGATAACCGTTGTGCACCCAGTATTTCGCCATCAGCTCGGTGCGGTTGGCGCAGCGGCTCTGGGCGATCTCGTTCTCGTGGTGCGGAAAGATCAGGTCCTGACCGCCGCCATGGATGTCGAAGGTCTGCCCCAGATACTTGCCCGACATGGCGGAGCATTCGATGTGCCAGCCCGGCCGGCCGCGGCCCCACGGGCTGTCCCAGCCCGGCACGTTGGCCACGCTGGGCTTCCACAGCACGAAGTCGGCGGGGTCGCGCTTGTTGGCGGCGACCTCGACCCGGGCGCCCTCGATCAGCTGGTCGCGGCTGTGCCGCGACAGCCGGCCGTAATCCGGCATCGACGGCACGTGGAACAGCACCTCGCCGTCGGACTCGTAGGCGTGGCCCGCTTCGATCAGCGTCTCGATCATCGCGATCATCTCGGCGACGTGCGCCGTCGCCCGCGGCTCGAGATCCGGCACCAGTGCCCCCAGCGCCACCATGTCGTCCTGATAGGCCTTCGCCGTCCGCCGGGTGATCTCGTCGATCGGCTCGCCGGTCCGGCGCGACGCGTCGATGATCTTGTCGTCAATGTCGGTGATGTTGCGGATGTAGGTCACCCGCGCGTCCGGATAGAGCCGCGTCAGCAGCCGGTACAACACGTCGAACACGACGACCGGCCGGGCGTTGCCGATGTGCGCGACGTCATAGACCGTCGGCCCGCAGACATACATGCGGATATGGGCCGGGTCCAAGGGGACGAACGCCTCCTTCGCCCGCGTCAGCGTGTTGTAGAGCAGCAATGGCATCGCCCGGCCGTGCAAATCCTGGAGGCCGGCGCCCGCGGCGCCGGGGACCGCGACAGGTAGCAAACTTTGTGCGGCAGGTCTACGAGCGGCGCTCGGCGTGGCGCCCGGGCTCCCTGATCAGGACATCAAGCGGTCGATTTCAACCGGCGCGGCCTGACCGACGGCCTGTCTCCGGCGCGCTGCGCCATGCACGCAGGCGCGCGCAGGAGCCCGCCCCGTGGCCGGCGACGATCAGGACGTCGGTGCGCTGCTCAGCTGGCCGAGCACGTCCTGGGAGTATTGCAGCTGCTGCGCGCGGGCGCGCGAGGTCGCCAGCAATTCGGCCCAGTCGTCCAGGTCGTAGTTGTTGTCGCCGGAATGGCCGCCCGGCCCGGTCGGCAGAGTGAAGACCAGACTGTAGACCAGGTTGTAGCCTTCCAGCGCGCCGACATAGTCGCCGGCGTGTTCGGCGCAGGCGGCCTGGTTGTAGCTGACCGCCAGATCGCGCGAGCCGGACCGGGCCATGCGGTCCCACACGCTGCACGCGGCGGCGGTCTGGCCGTCGTCGACCAGGTCGGACGCCTCTTCAAACAGATCCTCCTCGCGGTCGTTCAGCAGGTCCCCCTCCTTCAGGAACTGGACCAGGAAGGTCTGCGGATAGGGCGCGATGTCGCGGTGGATCCGCTCCGCCGCCGTGTACGCGAGCTGTGCCTTCAGGGCGTCGATCGACCGGCCGAAATCGTTGTTCATTAGGCGGCTGACGAGGACCGCCGGGTTGTCGGCGGTCGACACGCATTCGCTTGTATTCTGCGCCACGTTCATCCACCCGGGATCGTAGACCGTGCGGCCCGTATCCACCTCGAACGCCCGCGCGGCGTATTGCAGGGTGACCGTGATGTCCACGCACTGCGTCACATCGGTCTGGACCACGGCGCAGTTGCCCGCGGCATCGTACGCCTGGCAGGTCTCGGTATATGATGGCGAGCGGATGTCGGTGCGGGTGTCGTAGTTGGTGTTACCGGTCAATACGACGCGGGCGTCGACCGACCGCGCGATGTCGAGCGCGCCGGCGGGACCGGCGTTTCCGTACGGGCCGCTGACCGCGAAGACGGTGCGGCCGTCGACGTAGACCCGCTGGAGGCTGGAGGCTAGGCCCTCGCTGACCGCCCAGCCGGCCTCGCCGGTGAACTCCGTGATCGCGACGTCGTGCAGCCGCGCGACCTCCATATTGGCCGGCGCGACCATCTGCTGGTAGGACACCTGGCGGGTACTGCTGCAGGCCGAGAGAACGGCCGCGCCGACGACGGCGATGCCGACGGTGACGGCGAATTTCCGTGGATTCGAACGATGGGCGATCATGGCCAAGGCCTCTGCGAATGGACGAAACAACCTGGGAATGGCCTCGCACGTTACGCGAGGCCGCCTAACAGCCAATTAACCGAATACGGCGGGCGGCGGGCCGGTCTTACGCGGTCTCGCCGGAGAGCCGCGCCAGGGCGCGGGCGCGGCCGATCAGGGGCAACAGCGCCTTCAGCTCGGGGCCGTGCTCGCGGCCGGTCAGCGCCAGCCTGAGCGGCCGGAACAGCGCCTTGCCCTTGCGGCCGGTCGCTTGGCCGAGGGCGTCGATCCAGTCGCGCCAGGTAGCGTCGCCCCAGGGCTCCGCCGGAAGCAGTCCGCCCGCCTGCGCGAGGAACGTCGGATCGTCGATGACCGGCTCGACCGGGCGGTTGGCAACCCGCCACCAGTCGGCGACGTCGGCCAGACGCACCAGGTTGGGCCGAACCGCCGCCCAGAACGTCCGGTCGACGCCGGCGAGGCCGAGGCCGGCCAGGCGCCCGCCGACGGCGTCGAACGGCGTCTCGTGCAGGATGCGGACGTTGAGGCGCGCGAGCTGAGCCGCGTCGAACTTCGGCGTGGCGCGGGCGAACTTGCCGAAGTCGAACCCGGCGACCAGCGGATCGAGGCTCAGCCGCGGCTCGACCGGGTCCGACGTGCCCAGCCTGGCCAGCAGGCTGGCGACCGCCATCGGCTCCAGACCCTCGTCCTCGCGCAGCGCCTCCAGGCTCAGGCTGCCCAGGCGCTTCGACAGGCCCTTGCCGGCGGCGTCGGCCAGCAGCGGCAGGTGGGCGAAGCGCGGCGGCTCGGCGTCGAGCGCGCGGAACAGCTGGATGTGCGCCGCGGTGTTGGCGACGTGGTCCTCGCCGCGCACCACGTGGGTGATGGCGAACTCGATGTCGTCGACCACCGAGCCGATGTGGTAGAGCGGCCGGCCGTCGGCACGGATCAGCACCGGGTCGGACAGGGCCGCACCGTCGAAATGGACCGGGCCGCGCACCAGATCGGTCCATTCGATGGCCATGTGATCGAGCCTGAAGCGCCAATGCGGGCGCCGCCCCGCAGCTTCAAGCTCTGCCGTCTCCGCGTCGGTCAGCGCCAGCGCCGCGCGGTCGTAGATCGGCGGCAGGCCGCGTGACAGCAGGCTCTTGCGCTTCAGCGCCAGCTCGTCCGAGGTCTCGTAGCAGGGATAGAGGCGGCCGGCCGCCTTCAGCCGGTCGATCGCCGCGGCGTAGTGCACGGTGCGTTCGCTCTGCCGTGCCGTCGCGTCCCAGTCGAGACCCAGCCAGGCGAGGTCGCGCTCGATCGCCGCGGCGAAGTCCGGCCGCGACCGTTCCGCGTCGGTGTCGTCCAGGCGCAGCAGGAACGTGCCGCCCTCGTGGCGCGCGAACAGCCACGTCACCAGCGCCGTGCGCGCGTTGCCGACATGCAGGAGCCCGGTCGGGCTGGGCGCGAAACGAACGGCGACGGTCATGCGGGCACGGATTTCGGGCAGATGTGGCTGGGCAATGGCGCGCGAGCTATCCCGCGACCGTTCGGTCCTGTCAAGGATCGCCGACTAGTCCGCACCTCTCACACTGGCCGCGGTCTGCGTCGCGTCCGGGCGGTCCGAGCCGCCAGGAGAAGGCTGAAGAGCGTAGCAACGCTACGGTCGAGGCCTTCGACGCCGCGGGCGGGCTGCCCGGGCGCGACCCGCAGGGCGGCGCTGTCGCGCCGACCGTGGCCAGTATGAGAAGTGCGGCCTAGCTGTGATCTCTCAATAGGTTGC
>JAZFQW010000373.1:0-2344 GCA_036445335.1 Alphaproteobacteria bacterium
TGTGGCAGCAGATCCACGAGATGCTGTTCATAGAACAGGGCGGCGAGGACCAGATCGAGGACGAGCTGGACGCCTACAACCCGCTGATCCCGCAGGGCCGCGAACTGGTCGGCACGGTAATGTTCGAGATCAACGACGAGGCGCGCCGCAAGACGGTGCTGGGCCGGCTCGGCGGATCGAGGACGAGATGTTCCTGGAGATCGACGGCGAGGTCGTTCGCTCGGCCGCGGAGCGCGACGTCGACCGCACCACCGCCGCGGGCTAGGCGTCGTCGGTGCAGTCCGTGCACTTCCCGCTGACCGACGCCCTGGCGGCTACGTTCAAGCGGCCGGACACGCGGATCGTCGTCGGCACCAGCCACCCCGCCTACGCGCACATGACGGAATTGTCGGAAGAGGTGCGCGCGGAGCTGGCGGCCGACCTGGACTGATCCCAGTCCCGGGATTCGCGACGCTCGGCCGCGGCGGGTATGCGCCGCGGTTACGATTACCGGATCCGACCGTCCAGGCGCGGGGCCCCATCCGGTGCCGGCGGTGACCCGCCGTAGTACCGTTGCGTCGGATCCGTCGCCGGGTCGACGGCGATCGCCTCCGGCGCGAACAGATCCTCCAGGAAATAGGCCGAGAACGCCGACTTGCCCGGCAGCGCGGATCGTTGATAGATCGATTGCGCCTGCTGGCGCACCGTGGCCTCGGACGTGCCGCGCAGCGCGGCGATATCCTTGTGGCTCAGCCCCTTGAGCATCAGCAGGCCGACCTCGTTCTCGGCGACAGTCATTCCCCAATCCTCGAACTGATTGTCGATCTCTATTTTGAAGCCGTTCAAGTGGGATTGAACCTTGGACCGCCAGGCCTCGCCCTCGGTGCGGGCGATCTGGAGGTCCCTGATCAGGGCTATCTTCTCCTCATGTTGGACTTGCATGCGCTGGACCAGCAGGACGACACCGCCGGCCGCCGCGATCGTCAGCAGTATCGTGAGGGCATCCACGACGAGGTCGACGATCGCGACCTCGTCGGTTTCGGTGACGACCTCAAGCGTCAGCAGCAGCGCGAAGGAGCCGGCGCCGACGCCGCCCAGTATCCATCTGATCTGTCGTTCGCTGAGAGAATTCATCACAAGTCATCCGGTCATTCGAGCAATAAGCGGCGGGTTCGGGGGACGCGGCAAGTGCCGCGCCCCCAGTGGCGGCTTTCCGGCATCCTATCGCCTCCCGCGCACGAATTCGACACTCACGAGGTCGACTCTGTCGCCGTCGGGACCCACTTCGAGGATCAGCCCGACGCCGGGCGCGTAGTACTTTTGTTCGTCGACATCGGGTTCCAGCGGCGTGAAGTCCCTGGTGAGAACGCAGTCGCCCTGGCATGACGCCCCGGGAACCGTCGCGGACGCATCGATACTCAGGATCTCGGCCGCGTCCTCCGCGTCGCCGAGCGCGAACTCTTGCCTGTAGACGTCGTAGACGCGGGGGTTCGCCAGCATGATGATGCCCGGCCGGGCAAAGTCGCGGAACGCCTTCCTGGATCCTTCGACGTCGACGAGCTCGGGATCGTCCTCGCCCTCCGGCACCTCGAAGTTCTGCGCGATCTCGCCGCAATACCAGACGTTGCCCTCGATATCCTGGGCGTACCAGTCGTCGGTATCCTCGATGACCACGCCGTCCTCCTCGACCCGGTCGTTGACGGTGATGCAGGTCACGCCACCGATCAGCTTGGTCTCGTCCGTGACGGTGACCGTGATGGTTTCGTCGCCGCCCTCGTAGACCCAGCGCCGGCCGCGCTCGAGCGGAAAGTGCGGGTTCGGGCTTACCGACCGGCCGATCTGCAGCGGGTCGACGAAATTGTAGTCCGGGTGGTCGAGCATCGGATCGTAGGGCGCCTCGCCCAGCAGGTCGCAAAGATCCAGCCGTGCGTCGAACTGATCCGCGCAGAGCTGCCGGCTCTCCAGCCGCTCCATCTCCGCGTCTTCCAGGCAGTCCGACCCGACTACATCGCCGAGGCTCGTGCAATTGCCGACCGAGGTCCAGTGGTCGTCCCTGACGTCGTTGCCGCAGGCGTTTCGAGCGGCCCTCGCCGTGGCGGTGCAGAACATCCCGTCGCTCACATCCTCGAACAGGAAAAACCGTTCGTTGTCGAATGCCGCGTCCTGCGCGATGGCGGGATGATCAGGTATTGTCGCCGACAGTACGGCGGTAATCAGCGACATGACCGCGATGATGCTTAGGGTCGACACCATTTGGCCGCGCTTTTGCGCGGAATTATGTGCATCGATCATTTGATCCGCTCCTCGTTCATCAGCGGCAATTCGCGGGTCGGTGCGCTCCGGAGGCCTCGCTCCGTGGCTGGGA
>JAZFQW010000374.1:0-3433 GCA_036445335.1 Alphaproteobacteria bacterium
TCGTGACATTGTCGGGGCACAAAACGCAAATTGTGTCGCCTCCGCCACCATGCGTTCCGCCTTGTCGCCGGCGCCGGTGACGTTGTGCTAGCCTTCCAATCATGGCCGCCGATCCCAACGACCCCGATCTACTCGCCGTCGCCACCGCCTATCGTGAGGCCCGCATCGCCGGTAAGACGGACCACGCCGCTTACCGCGCCGCCGTCGCGGCATACCGCAAGCGGCATCCCAACCTGTCAGACAAGGAAGTCCTTACCAAGGTGTCCAAGCTTATGCGCGACGCCAAGGCCGCCTATGGCCATTGGATCCACGGCGATGATCGGTGAGGCCGATATCTGGCGCGGCGCCGCGCCATTATGGACAGCTATTCGCGCGGCCGGCGGTGAAACGGTCATCGCCGACCTGGAAAGCGGCGAGCCGGCGCGCGACGGAGCGGTGCGGTGAGATGAGAACGCGACCCCGCCGTCCCTCGAGGCTTCGCGGGCTGTCGCTCAATCGGCTGCTGCCGAACATCCTGACGGTCCTGGCGCTGTGCGCCGGCCTGTCGGCGATCCGCTTCGCCATCCAAGAGCGCTGGGAGGCGGCGGTGATCGCGATAGTGATCGCCGCCGTGCTCGACGCCCTGGATGGCCGGGTGGCGCGGCTGTTGAAGGCCTCCAGCGAGTTCGGCGCACAACTCGACAGCCTGTCGGACTTCGTCAGCTTCGGGGTCGCCCCGGCGACCGTGCTGTACCTCTGGGTGATGCAGAGCGCCGACCGGTTCGGCTGGATGGCGGTGCTGACCTTCGGTGTGTGCGCCGCACTCAGGCTCGCCCGTTTCAACACCAGCTTGGGCAGCGCCGAAAAGCCGCCCTGGGCGTTCAACTACTTCACCGGGGTGCCGATGCCGGGGGCGGCCGGGCTGGTGCTGCTGCCGCCGATGCTGAGCTTTCAGCTCGACGACGCGGTGACGTTCCATCCCGTCGTCGTCGCCCTGTGGACGATCGCCGTCGCGATGCTGATGGTGAGTCGCCTGCCCACCTTCTCCTTCAAGGGAACCCGCGTCCCCTATCCGTACATCATCCCGGTGCTGGTCGGCGTCGGGCTGCTGGCGGCGTCGCTGGTCAGCCAGCCCTGGCTGACGCTCACCCTGATCGGCAGCGCCTACCTGGTGAGCATCCCGTTCAGCGTGAGCCGGTATCGCTTTCTGGAACGCACAGCGGCGCAGATGAAGGCGGAGCAGCCGGCCGGCGGGAAACCGGCCCTGGCGCCGCCCGAGGCCCTGAGCGCGCCGCTGGCGCCGTCGGAGGAGAAGACCGACAACGCCGAGCGTTAGCCCGCATCTCTCACACTGGCCACGGTCGGCGCGACCAGTCTGAGAAGTGCAGGCTAGGGGCGCCGGGCGCGGCCGGCCCACAGGCCGGCATCGACTGATTGCGCGCGCGCCTCGTGCCGCTCGTAGCGGTTGGACAGGCTGCGCTGGGAGAACGCCCAGCCGGCCAGCACCATCGCGGCACCCAGGTCGTGCCGGCCCACGAAGCAGGCGCCGATCTGGCTGCCGTCCGCCGACGCCGAGTAGATCGTGCACCGTACCGGATTGCCGCCGACCAGCCGGTCGAGCATCGCCCGGGCGACCGCCCCGCAATCGTAGCGCCGGCCCCTTAGGGTCTCGCAGGACTGGCCGGTGTCGGGAGCATCGATGCCGTAGAGCCGCACTGGCACGCCGTTGACCGACACAATGTCCCCCTCGACCGCCTCGGCCAGACCCTCGACGGTCTCATACGGATCGAGCGCGCTCTGGCCGACCGCGACCCGCGGCACCGCGACGTGGGCGGCGAACAGGGCGAGGCCGATGGCGGGCAGGCAACAGGTTACTGTGCGCATCGGCAAGTCGGACTAGGACTCAAGGGTGGACGAGACTACCAGCCGATGTCTTGCCCAACGCTTAACCCGCATCTCTCACACTGGCCACGGTCTGCGTCGCGTCCAGTATGAGAGATGCGGGTTAAAGGCCGGCGCCGTGACGTCAGATCAGCTGGCCGGCAAGCGGTTCGATCAGGCCGGGATCATCGTTGCGGACATTGCCGACGCGCGGGCTGACGGCGTAGGTCTCCATCAGCTCGGCGGGAAACGGCCGCAGCATCGCGGCGCCGTCGGCGGCCGCCGGATCGAGCCAGGCGTCGTATTGCGCCGTCGGCACGATCACCGGCATGCGGTCGTGAATCGCCGCGACCAGGGTGTTGGCGCCGGTGACGACGATCGTGCAGCTCTCGATCCGTTCGCCGGAGTTCTTGTCCGTCCAGTCGGCCCACAGCCCGGCGAATGCGAATGGCTCGCCGCCCTTTACCCGGATCAGATAGGGCTGCTTGCCGCCGTCGATCTTCTTCCATTCGTAGAAACCGTCGGCGACCACCAGACAGCGGCGGCGGCGGTACGAGTCGCGGAACGCCGGTTTTCCCGCGACGGTCTCGGCGCGGGCGTTGATCATCTTGTAGCCGATCTTCGTGTCCTTCGCCCAGAACGGGACCAGACCCCACCGGACCATCACGAGCTCGCGCGCCGCGCCGTCGGCGCCACGGCGCACGATAGGCACCTGCTGGGTCGGCGCAACGTTGTATCGCGCCGCCAGGTTCGGCCGCTCGTCGACGCTGAATATCCGCCGGATGGCCTCCAGCGGCGACGTGATCATGTAGCGGCCGCACATGGCGGAATACTAGCGCGCATCTCTCACAGTGGCCACGTCGGCGGGGCGCCGTCGCGCCGACGGGTCGGGACGGCCGCACAGCGCGACGGTGCGGAGCGCGGTACGCCGGCGTTGACGCGGCGCGCCGAAGTCGCCGATCCTAGCCCGCACTTCTCACATTGGCCGCGGTCCAACGGACCGAGCCGGCGAGACGGACCGCCGCGGTTCCTCGCCGGCGACGGCGGACATAATCTGGCGCCTAGTGCGGGCCGGCGGACCGCGCATGGCGGTGAAACGAGGGCGGACTGATCGCCATGCAGATGGCGGACTGCGAAGCGGCGGACCTGCTGTTCGAGCTCAACGCCCTGTCGATAAAGGCGGGGGCGGCGATCCTGCGCCATTATGCCGGCGGCCAGGTCGCGGTCACGGTGAAGACCGATGGCAGCCCGGTCACCGCCGCCGACCACGAGGCGGAGGCGATCATCCTCAACGGGCTGGCCCGCCTGGCACCGACGGTGCCGATCGTGTCGGAGGAGCGCGCCACTCATGACGACGTTCCCGACATCTCGGGCGGGCGGTTCTGGCTGGTCGACCCGCTGGATGGCACACGCGAGTTCCTCGGCCGCAACGACGAGTTCACGGTGAACATCGGCATGGTCGAGGGCGGCGCACCGACGATGGGCGTTGTCCACGCCCCGGCGCTGGCGGTGACCTATATCGGCCGGCCAGGCGACGGCTCGTGGCGCATCGAGCGCGGTGGGACGGCCGCCC
>JAZFQW010000375.1:0-3102 GCA_036445335.1 Alphaproteobacteria bacterium
ACAGCGTCAAGGCGGAATGGGCCATGCTCTGCACCGCCCACAACCTCCTCAAGCTGGCAAAGGCCGGCTGACCGGCGCGCAAACCACTCCCGCTGACCGACACCGAGCGACCACCCAGTCCCACAACTCGGCCAGACGCCGAACCCAAGCGCTTACACAGACAGGCTCCTAGCCGCCTGGTGCGAGGTTGAGCAAGGAGTCCAAGTCTAGGCGCGGGATCGCCGTCGGGCCGTAGAGGCTGGATGTAAACATGGTTGGCGCTGGTCGCAATTTATTTGTCGATATGCCATTCGATAGCCTGAAAGTCGGCATTTCATTAGGTGAGGATCCGACTTTCGGAGTCGCAACACTAACGGCTGACGGCTGAAGGCCGATACCCGACCGCTACTTCCCCGGAACCGCCAAGGGCACGCCGTGCGCCTTCAGCATCTTCGTCTGGCGCTTCTCCAGGGTGGCCACGTCGAAATCGTCGATCAGGGAGTGGAACAGCCTGTGCCAGTTGATCTCGGCCTTGAGGTGCAGGAACACCGAGCCGAGGCCGATCGAGGCGCGGTCCATGAACACGAACTCCCGCGGCACCTCGACACCGCCCAGCCGGCGCAGCTCGACATGGACCTTCGCCGCGGTCTGGCGGCCATAGACGCCGTGGTCCATCTCGCCGATCGGCCGCTCGCGGTCGTCCATAAGTGGCGCGTACAGGAAGTCCGCCCACACGTTCAGGGCGTCGACCATCTCGACGGTCAGGTCTTTGAATCCCCAGGTCTCGTACGCGTGCACCGCCAGGTCGCGGTCGTCGCGCATCAGCGCGTGGTAGAGGTCGATGACGCCGCCGACGAAAGACGGCGGAAACACCCGGATGCAGCCGAAATCGAGCAGGTTGATGGCGTGGTCGGGGCGCACCGTGTAGTTGCCCAGGTGCGGGTCGCCATGGATCACCCCGTAATAGTACAGCGGCACGTACCAGGCGCGGAACATGTTCATCGCCAGGGCGTTGCGCTGCTCCACGTGGCCCTCCACGAACCCCATGATCGGCTCGCCGTCGAGCCAGGTCGAGGTCAACAGCCGGCCGGTCGACAGCGCCGGCACCACCTCCGGCACGTACACCCCCGGCTCATCGGCCAGCATGTCGGCGTACAGCGCGCAGTGCCGCGCCTCCAGATCATAGTCCAGCTCCTCGTGCAGCCGGGCGGCGATCTCCGAGTGGATCTGCCCGGTCGAGATCGCCTTGTCGTAGTATTCGAAGATGCCGAAGATCATCTTGAGCTGGCGCAGGTCGGCCTCGACCGCCGACTGCATGTCGGGGTACTGCAGCTTGCACGCCAGCGCCCCGCCATCGGGCCCGACCGCCCGGTGGACCTGGCCCAGCGACGCCGCGGCCGCCGCCGGGCGCTCGAAGCTCCGGAACCGCTGCTGCCAGTCGCGCCCCAGCTCGGCCGCCATGCGGCGCTTGACGAACGGCCAGCCCATCGGCGGCGCGTTGGCCTGCAGCTGCTGCAGCTCGCCGACATATTCCGGCGGCAGCGCCTCCGGGATGGTGGCCAGCATCTGCGCCACCTTCATCAGCGGGCCCTTCAGCCCGCCCAGCGCATCCTTCAACTCGACCGCGTGCTTCTCGCGCTCCAGCGAGATCCCCAGATAGCGCGCGCCGGCCAGCCGCGCCGCCAGCCCGCCCATGGCGGTCGACACCTTGGCATAGCGCCGGACACGACCGCCCAGCGTGTTCCCTTCGGTATCCTGAGGCATGACACAGACTATGGGGTGGCGGCGGCGGTTTGCAAAGGACGGCGGCCGGTTGGCCCGGCCGCGACGGCGCGGTCGTCTGCGCTGGCTGAAGTCTGTGCGATTATTCCGGTGGCCAGGCGGTGCGCCTATCCGACTCCAGCGGCACGTCGCCACCGACCAGTCGCGTGAAGCATTCGTCGAGCGGGCCCGCCGCTATATAGTCGCGCGATGACCCGCGGGACCGGCCGCCCCTATCCCTCCATCGCCTCCAGCTCGTCGATGAAGCCGCGGATCATGGCCAGGCCCTTCTGCCAGAACGCCGGGTCGGTGGCGTCGAGGCCGAACGGGGCCAACAGCTCCTTGTGGCGCAGCGTGCCGCCGGCGCGCAGCATGTCGAGATACTTCGCGGCGAAGCCGTCCTGGGCGTCCTGGTAGACCACGTACAGCGAGTTCACCAGGCAGTCGCCGAAGGCGTAGGCGTAGACGTAGAACGGCGAATGGACGAAGTGCGGGATGTACGACCAGAACGCCTGGTAGCCGTCGTCGAAGGTGAGCGCCGGACCCAGGCTCTCGCGCTGCACCTCCAGCCAGATCTCCGCCAGCCGCTCGACCGACAGCTCGCCCTGCCGCCGCTCGCCGTGGACCCGCCGCTCGAAGCCGTAGAACGCGGTCTGGCGGACCACGGTGTTCAGCATGTCCTCGACCTTGTTGGCCAGCATGATGCGGCGGCGCTTCGGATCGGTCTCGGCGTCCAGCATGGCGCGGAAGGTCAGCATCTCGCCGAACACGCTGGCGGTCTCCGCCAGGGTCAGCGGCGTCGACGACATCAGATGGCCCTGGGCGCCGGCCAGCACCTGGTGGACGCCGTGGCCCAGCTCGTGCGCCAGGGTCATCACGTCGCGGGTCTTGCCGAGATAGTTGACCAGCAGGTACGGGTGCGCGCTGGGTACCGTCGGGTGGGCGAAAGCGCCGGGCGCCTTGCCCGGTCGCACCGGTGCGTCGATCCAGGCATTGTCGAAGAAGCGCCGGCCGGTCGCCGCCAGGTCGGCGGAGAAGCGTCCGTAGGCGTCGAGCACGGTGCTGGTCGCCTCGCCCCACGGGATGATCCGGTCGTCGTCGTCCGGCAGCGGCGCACTGCGGTCCCACCACGCCAGCGTGTCGCCGCCGAACCATTTCGCCTTCAGCGCATAGTAACGGTGCGACAGATCGGGATAGGCGACCCGGACCGCGTCGACCAGCGCGTCGACCACCTGGTCCTCGACGTAGTTCGCCAGGTTGCGCGCCGACCAGGGCTGGGCGAACGAGCGCCACGTGTCCTCGATCTCCTTATCCTTGGCGAGCGTGTTGGTGATATGGGCGAACAGCCGGACGTTGTCGCCC
>JAZFQW010000376.1:0-2151 GCA_036445335.1 Alphaproteobacteria bacterium
AAGGACCGCTAATTTGGTCGAAAGTGGACATCCCACCCACGAGAGCGTCGGCACGCTGTCGCCTTCCACCATAAAGTACGACACCCGACAGCTGGCCACTTTTCGAACCTACCGCGCTCGCGTTGGCCTCAACGGCAAGATCGCGACAAGATGACGTAGTTTTCGACAATTCACGACAGCCGAACTTCCGCTTCTGGCTAATAGCGGACTCAATGGCCGCACCAGAACGATGACGGCTTTCGGACGATAAGCCGACATACGGGTCCGCTTCGTGCTTTCAGCACGTCAAATTTTAAACTGAGACACTACCAAAAGCCGGCAAGCCTTGACATCGCCTGAGGTCGATCGCATTTACCGCCAGACAGGTCTCGTGATCGCGCGAGTGGCTTCCGGGCAATCGGAAGCGCCTCATCCCGAGACATCTCCCAAAAACTTCGTTTGCTCCAGTTTGCGCGTGGACGCCGGCGACGCGCTCGCAAGCGTCCGCGCGCCCTGATGGGTGGCGCGGCGCCCGGCGCAACAAGGACATCTTTTTCGTGACAACGACTTCTTTCTCCGGGCTCGGCGTCGCCGAGCCGCTTCGGCGCGCCCTGCGGGCCGAGGACTACACCAGCCCCACGCCGATCCAGACCCGCGCCATTCCGCCGCTGCTGGCCGGCCGCGACCTGCTCGGCATTGCCCAGACGGGCACCGGCAAGACCGCCGCCTTCGCGCTGCCGCTGCTGCAGCACCTGGCCGCGACTCACGGCCATGCCGGACCGCGCGGCACCCGCGCGCTGATCCTGGCGCCGACCCGCGAGCTGGCGCTGCAGATCGGCGATCGCCTCATGGCCTACGGCCGGCACACTGGCCTGCGCCACACCGTCATCCTGGGCGGTGTCGGCCAGCGGCCGCAGGTCAAGGCGCTGAGCCGCGGCGTCGACATCGTGGTCGCCACGCCGGGGCGCCTGCTCGACCTGGTCGACCAGGGCCATCTGCGCCTCGACAAGGCATCGTTCCTGGTCTTGGACGAGGCCGACCGCATGCTGGACATGGGCTTCATCCGCGACGTGCGGAAGATCATCGCGGCGCTGCCGCGGCACCGGCAGTCGCTGCTGTTCTCCGCCACGATGCCCGCCGACGTCGAGCGCCTGGCCGGCGAGATCCTGCGCGACCCGGCGCGCGTCGAGGTCTCGCCGCGGGCGGTGACCGTCGACAGTGTCGACCAGCGCGTGATCTTCGTCGCCACCGCCGACAAGCGCGCGCTGCTGACGGAACTGCTTATCGACCGCGCGCTCGCCAGGGTCATCGTCTTCACCCGCACCAAGCACCGCGCCAACCGCGTCGCCCAGCAGCTCGACCGGGCCGGCGTGGGCGCCGAGGCGCTGCACGGCAACAAGTCCCAGAACGCCCGGCTGCGCGCGCTGGACAGCTTCCGCGCCGGCGGCGCGCGGGTCCTGGTGGCGACCGACATCGCCGCCCGTGGCATCGACGTCGCCGACGTGACCCACGTCATCAACTACGAACTGCCGAACGAGCCGGAGAGCTACGTCCATCGCATCGGCCGCACCGCCCGCGCCGGCGCCGCCGGCATCGCCCTGTCGTTCTGCGACCCGACCGAGCGGGCCTATCTCCGCGACATCGAGCGCCTGACCCGGCGTCCGCTCACCGTGATCGCCGACCCCCGCGCGGGCGCGCCGCCGGCGCCGCGGAACGAGAACCGGCAGCCATCGCGCGCCGCCCCGAAACGCGGCCGCCGGCCGCGCAACGGCCAGGGCCGGCGCGTGGCGTGACGCGGCGGGATTCGACCCCGCCGCCGTCGGGCGCGACCTCGAACAGGGCGGGAACGTCCTCATGGCGTCGGCCAGAGCGCAGCCGACAGGCCGGGACTATTCGGACTGCCGGATCACCGGCGTGCGCCGGGCCACGGCGAGGTTCAGGAGCCGCCTGCGGATCGTGAAGAACAGCTTGGCCGGCAGCAGACCGTAGCTGAATCGCGGCGGGCTGGTCCCGGGGACGGGCCGAAGGTCCGGCCCGGGCCATTAACCCGCATCTCTCACACTGGCCACGGTCTGCGTCGCGTCCGGGCGGTCCGGGCCGCCAGGAGAAGGCCGAAGAGCGTAGCACCGCTACGGTCGAGGCGTTCGACGCCGCGGGCGGGCCGCCCGGGCG
>JAZFQW010000377.1:0-11829 GCA_036445335.1 Alphaproteobacteria bacterium
CCAGCCGCGCCTCGTGCTGGCCGATACCGCCACCTTGGCCACCCTGCCGCGGCGAGAGCTCGTGGCCGGCTACGCCGAGGTCGTGAAATACGCCCTCATCGGCGATGCCGACTTCTTCGCCTGGCTCGAGGCCGATGGCGAGGGCCTTTTGGCCGGCGATTCGCGGGCCTTGCGACACGCCGTTCTCACCTGCTGCGGGGCCAAGGCGCGGATAGTGGCGGCGGACGAACGCGAAGGGGGCGCCCGCGCGCTGCTCAACCTCGGCCATACCTTCGCTCACGCGCTCGAAGCCGAGAGCGGCTTCGGCGCGGGGCTCTTGCACGGCGAGGCGGTGGCCATCGGCATGGTCCTGGCGTTCGACCTCTCGGTCCAGCTGGGGCTGTGCCCGGGGGCCGATGCGGTGCGGCTGCGCCGCCATCTCGCCCACGCCGGATTGCCGGTGGGCCCGGACGAGATCGCCGGCCGGAGCTGGGACGTCGACGCGCTGATGGGCCACATGGCGCGCGACAAGAAGGTGCGCGACGGGCGGATCACCTTCGTTCTCGCCCGCGGCCTGGGCAACGCCTTCGTCGCCGGCGACGTCGATCCGGCGGACGCCGCCGCCGTGCTGCGCGACGCGATCACTGGCTAGCGCATACAATATCGCGTCCAGAATAGAGTGCTCCGATGGACTTGAACCTGATCCTCACGGTCGTCGCGATCCCGGTGCTGCTGACTCTCTCCGGCTTCTTCTCGGGATCGGAGACGGCGTTGACCGCGGCCAGCCGCGCCCGCATGCATCAGCTGGCGCAGGAGGGCGATCGCCGCGCCGGCATCGTCAACAAGCTGCGCGAGAACAAGGAGCGGCTGATCGGCGCGATCCTGCTGGGCAACAACCTGGTCAACATCCTGGCCTCGGCGCTGGCCACCAGCGTGTTGATCACCCTGGTCGGCGAGGCGGCGGTGCCGGTGGCGACGGTGGTGATGACGCTGCTGGTCCTGATCTTCGCCGAGGTCATGCCGAAGACCTACGCGATCAACCATGCCGACCGGATGGCGCTCAAGTTGGCGCCGACGCTCAAGACCGTGGTCCTGTTGCTGGCGCCGGTGACCGCCGGAATCACCGCGATCGTGCGCGGCATCATGAAGCTGTTCAACGCGGACTATCGCGAAGTCGGCATGACCGACTATGTCGACGAGCTGCGCGGTGCCATCGAGCTGCACCGCGGCCCCGAGGAGGAGACCCACCAGGAACGCGCGATGCTGCGGTCGATCCTCGACCTCGGCGACGTCGACGTGTCGGAGATCATGACCCACCGGCGCACGATCGCCGCCATCGACGCCGACATGCCGCGCGCCGAGGCCTTCGACGCGGTGCTGGAAAGCCCGTTCACGCGGCTGCCGATATGGCGCGACGATCCCGACAACGTGGTCGGCGTGCTGCACGCCAAGGACGTGCTGCGCGCGGTCAAGGACCGCGCCGGCAGCGTCGACGACCTCGACATGCAGGAGATCGCCTCGAAGCCGTGGTTCATCCCCGACTCCACCAGCCTGCTGGACCAGCTGCAGGCGTTTCGCGCCCGCCGCGAGCATTTCGCCCTGGTGGTCGACGAATATGGCAGCCTGCAGGGGGTCGTCACACTGGAGGACATCCTGGAGGAGATCGTCGGCGAGATCGACGACGAGCACGACCTGCCGGTCGCCGGGGTGCGACCGCAGGCCGACGGCAGCTACATCATCGACGGCACCGTGACGCTGCGCGACCTGAACCGCCAGTTCGAATGGCGGCTGCCCGACGAGGAGGCGTCGACCGTGGCCGGCCTGGTGCTGCATGAGGCGCGGCGGATCCCCGACGTCGGCCAGACCTTCACCTTCTACGGCTTCCGCTTCGACATCCTGCGACGACAGCGCAACCAGGTCACGTCGATCTGCGTCACCCCGCCGGCCGACGACGCCGGACCGGACCGGAACGGCGCCAATGACGGGGCCTGATGACGCCGCGGGCGCGGCCGGCATGGACCCGGTGCCGACAGCCTGCGTCGAAATGCATTTTTCGTTTACGTAAACGTAAATTACGGTCGGTGGACTGCCGCCGACCGCACCTCAGCGATGGACCACGCCATGCCGCTTTCGGACTCCGCCGAACGAGACCATGTCCACACCCGCCGCATCGACTGCCGCGGCTTTCGCCGCGCCGACGGGCTGTGGGACGTGGAAGGCCACCTGACCGACGTCAAGACCTACCCGTTCCGAAACGATTATCGCGGCACCATCGAGCCCGGAGAGCCGCTGCACGACATGTGGCTGCGCCTGACCATCGACGACGGACTGACGATCCGGGCGGTCGAGGCGGTGACCGACCGGGGTCCGTACCATATCTGCGGCGACATCGCGCCGGCGTTCGACAAGCTAGTCGGGCTGTCGATGCGGCCGGGATTCACCCGCCGGGTGCGCCAGCTGCTGGGCGGCGTGCGCGGCTGCACCCACCTGGTAGAACTGCTGGTGCCGATGGCGACCACGGCGTTCCAGACGATCTTCCCGATCCTGTCGCGCGAGCACGCCGAGACCGGCGGCGGCGGCGCCAGGCCGAAACGCCGGCCGCCGCTGCTCGATACCTGCCACGCCTTCGCCAGCGACGGCCCGATCGTCAAGCGCTACTGGCCCGACTTCCACACCGGCGATGAAACGGCGGAGTAGTCGGCGCTCGCAGGAAACCGCTTCGCGATGCGGGGAGCGGCCCACCCGCCGAAGGCCCGTGCGCCGGCGCCCAGGGTGACCGCGCCGTCCGAGCCGACCCCTCGGAACGGCCCTATCCGTCCGGCGTCGGCGGCGGGTCCGCCTCGTCGGGCGTCAGGGTCTGGAGCGCCAGGGCGTGGACACGGTCCGCCAGCTCCTCGGCCAGGATGCCGTACACCAGGCGCTGGCGGTCGACTCGCGACCGGCCGTCGAACGCGTCCGCCACGACGATCACGCGAAAATGGCTCTCGCCGCGGCCGTCGTGGCCGGCATGGCCTTCGTGCCGGTGGCTCTCGTCGACGATCTCCAGCCGCGCGGGACGCAGGGCGTCGGTCAGCTTCTGGCGGATGCGCTCGGCGACCTCCATGGCTGTCTCCTCGGTCGTTTGACCATGGCGCCCTGCCGGCCGCCCGACCACCGGTCGACCGGCCGTCTGGGCGGCTCGATCCTTGCCAGCCGCCGCCGGCGAACCCATACTTGTGCTATGCGCTCGGCCAGCCACAAGTTCAACCTGCCATTCGGCTCGCCGCTCGAGCCGGCGGGCCGGCGGTGCGATCATCCCGACTGCGACGACGCCGGCGCTTTCCGCGCGCCCAAGTCGCGCGACGAGCTGCGCGACTATTACTGGTTCTGCCTGGGCCATGTGCGCGAGTACAACAAGGCGTGGAACTATTACGAAGGCCTTTCGGACCTCGAGATCGAGCGGATGACCCGGTTCGACACGGTTTGGCAGCGCCGCACCTGGCCGATGGGCGGGTGGCGGGCCGGAGAGGAGTCGATTCGCGCCACCCTCGACAGCGAGTTCGGCGTCGGCGGCGGCGAGCGGCGAACCGGCCCCTGCCGGCCCCGCGGCGCGACCACCGAGGAGGACCGCGCGCTGGCCGAACTCGAGCTCAGCGCGCCGGTCGAATTCGCCTCGATCAAGGCGCGCTACAAGGACCTGGTCAAGCGCCACCATCCCGACGCCAACGGCGGATCGCGCGAGGCGGAGGAGCGGCTGAAGTCGATCAACCGCGCCTTCGGCGTCCTAAAGGCCAGTTTTGCCACCGCGTGATGGCGCGGTTCGGCCGACGAACGGCCATCCGTGGTATTCGCAACCCCTGTTGCATTGGATAGCAGGATCATGTCTCTGGAAATGACGCCGGACACCGTTCCCGACTTGCAGATCTCGGTGCGCCAGACGTTTGGCCTCGATACCGACATGCAGGTGCCGGCGTTCAGCAGCGCCAACGAATACGTCCCCGACCTGGACGAGGCCTACCACTTCGACCGCGATACCACGCTGGTCATCCTGGCCGGCTTCGCCCACAACCGCCGGGTGATGATCCAGGGCTATCACGGCACCGGCAAGTCGACCCATATCGAGCAGGTCGCGGCGCGGCTCAACTGGCCGTGCGTGCGGGTCAACCTGGACAGCCACATCAGCCGGATCGACCTAGTCGGCAAGGACGCCATCGTCCTGCGCGACGGCAAGCAGGTGACCGAATTCCGCGAGGGGCTGCTGCCCTGGGCGCTGCAGCACCCGTGCGCGCTGGTGTTCGACGAGTACGACGCCGGCCGGCCCGACGTGATGTTCGTCATCCAGCGGGTGCTGGAGGTCGAGGGCCGACTGACCCTGCTGGACCAGAACAAGGTCATCCGCCCGCACGCCGCGTTCCGCCTGTTCTCCACCACCAATACCGTGGGTCTGGGCGACACCACCGGGCTGTACCACGGCACCCAGCAGATCAACCAGGGCCAGATGGACCGTTGGAACATCGTCGCCACGCTGAACTACCTGCCGCACGACGACGAGATGACCATCGTGCTGTCCAAGGTGCCGCACTACGACACCGACGAGGGCCGCGAGAGGATCAGCGCGATGGTGCGGGTCGCCGACCTGACCCGCGCCGGCTTCGTCGCCGGCGACATCTCCACGGTGATGTCGCCGCGCACGGTGATGACCTGGGCGGAGAACATCGACATCTTCGGCGGCGACGTGGCGTTCGCCTTCCGCACCACGTTCCTGAACAAGTGCGACGAGGCCGAACGGCCGGTGGTCGCGGAATATTACCAGCGCTGCCTGGGCGTCGAACTCGCCGAGACCGGCCAGAGGACCCATCTGGCCTAGGAGCCTGCGCGGCGCACCGGCGATGACCCAGAACGACAACCCGGTCGAGACGTTCAAGCGGGCGATTTCGGCCTGCCTGAGGGCGATCGCCGAACGCCCCGACGTGACCGTGTCGTTCAGCGCCGAGCCGCCGGGGATCGCCGGCAACAGGGCGCGGCTGCCGGTGCCGTCGCGGCTGCTGAACGCCGCCGAGGCAGCGCGGATGCGGGGCGCCGCGGACGCCGTCGCGCTGCGCCTGCGGCATCACGACGAGAAGGTCCACGGCGCCCGGCTGCCCAGCGGCGACGCCGCGCGGACCGCCTTCGAGTCGCTGGAGCAGGCGCGCTGCGAGGCGATCGGCGCGCGGCAGATGGTCGGCGTCGCCGGCAACCTGGCGGCGGCGCTGGACGAGCGCTACCGGCGCCAGGGCTATGACCGGATGACCGAGCGGGAACAGGCGCCGTTGTCGGAAGTGATGCGGCTCTTGGCACGCGAGGCGCTGACCGGCGAGCCGCCGCCGGCGCCGGCGCGCCGCGCCGTCGATCTGTGGCGGCCGTGGGTCGACCGGAAGGTCGGCCGGGCGATCGACGCCCTGGCCGAATTGATCGACGACCAGAACGGCTATGCCACCGAGGTCCGCCGGCTGCTTGCCGACCTGGACATGGAAGTCGGCCTTGAGGACGAGCTGGAGCCGGACGACGAGGAGGCGCAAGGCGACGACGAGAACAGCGCCGAGTCGCCCGACAGCGGCGAGCGCCAGGGCGAGGAGGTATCGGCCGACAGCGACAGCCTGGACAGCGATCAACTGGAGGGCGAGGAGGTCGACGGCGAGGCCGACGCCGAGGACGCCGACGCCGAGATGCACGAGGAGCTGGGGCTGGACGACCCGGACGCGCCGGGCCGGCCCTGGCGGACGGAAGGCGACCGGGCGAACGATCCCGACGCGCGCGGATACCGGGCGTTCGCCACCGAGTACGACGAGATCGTCGACGCTCCCGACCTGTGCGACCCGGACGAGCTGGCCCGGCTCAGGCTGATGCTGGACCAGCAGCTGCTGCACCTGCAGGGGATCATCGCCAAGCTGGCCAACCGGCTGCAGCGCCGCCTGCTGGCCAAGCAGACCCGAGCGTGGAACTTCGACCTGGAGGAGGGCCTGCTGGACGCCGCGCGGTTGGCCCGTGTGGTCGTCAACCCGCTGACCCCGCTGTCGTTCAAGCAGGAGTCCGACACCGATTTCCGCGACACCGTGGTGACCCTGCTGATCGACAATTCCGGGTCGATGCGCGGCCGGCCGATCACCATCGCGGCGATGAGCGCCGACATCCTGGCCCGCACGCTGGAACGCTGTGGCGTCAAGGTCGAGATTCTCGGCTTCACGACCCGCGCCTGGAAGGGCGGGATGGCGCGCGAGAAATGGATCACCTCGGGCAAGCTGGCCGCCCCGGGCCGGCTGAACGACCTGCGCCACATCATCTACAAGGCGGCGGACGCGCCATGGCGGCGCGCCCGGCGCAATCTGGGGCTGATGCTGCGCGAGGGCATTCTGAAAGAGAACATCGACGGCGAGGCCCTGATGTGGGCACATGGCCGGATGCTCGCGCGGGCCGAACAGCGGCGCATCCTGATGGTGATCTCAGACGGCGCGCCGGTCGACGACAGCACGCTTTCGGTCAATCCCGGCAACTATCTGGAACGCCACCTGAAGCAGGTGATCGACTGGATCGAGACATATTCGCCGATCCAGCTGGTGGCGATCGGCATCGGCCACGACGTCACCCGGTACTATCGCCGTGCCGTCACCCTCGTCGACGCCGATCAGCTCGGCGGCACGATGATCGACAAGCTGGCCGAACTGTTCGACGAGGACGACCACGCCACCGGCCGCGGCGCCGCCCGTCACCGTCGCGCCGGCCGCCGCGCCGCCGGGTAACAGACCCCCGGACAGCCCCCTGCCGATCGCCTCACCCATCAGCCGCCCCGGGCTCATGAGATCATGAGAACGGTTCTCATTATCACTTGCGCAGAGTCGCCCGACGGGTATGATCGCCTAGCCCGCACTTCTCACACTGGCCACCGTCGATGATCAACTTGCCCCGCAGCCTGGCCGCAGCGGCCGTCTCGATAGCGGCCGCCGGCGCCGCCGCCGAGGAAATCAACGTCTATTCGTCGCGCCACTACGACACCGATCTGGCGCTCTACGACGCGTTTACCGCCGAGACCGGGATCGCCGTCAACCTGATCGAGGGCGGCGCCGACGAGCTGATCGAGCGGATCATCGCCGAAGGCGCCAACAGCCCGGCCGACGTGCTGATCACCGTCGACGCCGGCCGGCTTTGGCGCGCCGACGGCGCCGGGCTGTTCCAGCCGGTCTCCTCGGCACTGCTGGAAAGCCGGATACCGGCCCATCTGCGCCATCCCGAGGGCCGCTGGTTCGGACTGTCGAGGCGCGCCCGGGTGATCTACTACAACCTTGCCGACGGGCCGCCGGCCGGCGTCGACAGTTACGAAGACCTGGCCGACCCGGCGTTCACCGGGACCGTTTGCATCCGCAGTTCCGGCAACATCTACAACCAGTCTCTGCTGGCCTCGGTGATCGCCGCGCGCGGCGAGGAGGCCGCCGAGGAGTGGGCCACCGGCATGGTCGACCACTTCGCCCGGCGGCCGGCCGGCAACGACCGCTCGCAGATCAAGGGCGTGGCCGCCGGCGAATGCACGGTGGCGGTGGCGAACACCTACTACTGGGGCCAGATGACCGCGTCGGACGACCCCGCCGAGAGCGGACCGGCCGGCCGCGTCGGCATCCTGTTTCCCAACCAGGCCGGCCGTGGCACCCATGTCAACATCAGCGGCGCCGGCGTCGTCGCCAACGCGCCGAACGTCGACGGCGCGGTCGGGTTCCTGGAATACCTGACAAGTCCGGCGGCGCAGCGCGTGTTCGCCGAAGGCACCAACGAATATCCAGTCGACCCGTCGGTGCCGATCTCCGGCCCGGTCGCCGAATGGGGCGAGTTCAAGGAAGACGTGCTGAACGCGGCGCTGCTGGGCGCCGGCAACGCCGCCGCCGTGCGCATCTTCGACCGTGTCGGCTGGCCGTAGCGGCGAACCTTCCCGCCGCGAGCGGCCAACTTGTCGCCTGCGGGCCGGCCCACAACTCTCACGCTGGCTAAGGTCTGAGCGGCCAGTGTGAGAGATGCGGGCTAGTTCATCACCGGCGCGCACGGGGCGCACGGGCGCCGACCGTTGCCCGGCCGCGAGCGGGCGATCGCCATGCTCAGCAGGATGACCGGCACGACGCCGACGGCGACGATGGTCAGCGCCGCGGTCGACGCCTCGGCCAGCCGCTCGTCGGCGGCCAGGCGGTAGACCCGGACCGCCAGCGTGTCGAAATTGAATGGCCGCACGATCAGCGTCGCCGGCAGTTCCTTCATGACGTCGACGAACACCAGCAGCCCGGCGGTCAGCATGGCGCCGCGCATGATCGGCGCGTGCACCTTCAACAGGGTGCGCCGCGGGCCGTGGCCCAGGGTGCGCGAGGCGTGGTCCATGCTGGGGCTGATCTTTCCCAGGCTGGCCTCGATCGTGTTGTAGGACACCGCCAGGAAGCGCACCAGATAGGCAAACACCAGGACGGCGATCGAGCCGGTGAGCACCAGCCCGGTCGACACGCCGAAGGTCTGGCGCACCACCGCGTCCAGCGCGTTGTCGAAGGCGGCGAACGGGATCAGCACGCCGACCGCGATCACCGAGCCCGGTACCGCGTAGCCCAGCGACGCCGCGCGCACCGCCCACCGGCTTGGCCGGGTCGGTCTGAGCCGCACGCCATAGGCCAGCAGCACCGCGATCAGCACCGCCGCCGCCGCCGTCACCGCTGCCAGCACGAAGCTGTTGCCGGCGAACGACAGGAAGCGCCGGCCCCACAACGGGTCGCCGTGGGCCAGCGCCAGGTCCAGCAGCACGCCGGCCGGGACCAGGAACCCCAGCGCCACCGGCAGGCCGCACGCCAGCATCGCGGCGGTAGCGCGCAGCCGCCTCAGCGGCCGCGGCGACAGCTGCTTGTAGCGCATTGTGGTGTGGTGATAGCGCGCCCGGCCGCGCGACCAGCGCTCCAGCGCGATCAGCGCGGCGACGAACAGCAGCAGGAAGGCCGACAGCTGGGCGGCGGCGGCCGGCTCGCCCATGCCGAACCACGTCCGGTAGATGCCGGTGGTGAACGTCGCCACGCCGAAGAAGCTGACCGTGCCGTAGTCGGCGATGGTCTCCATCAGCACCAGCGCCAGCCCGGCGACGATCGCCGGCCGCGCCAGCGGCACCGCGACGCCGAAGAAGTTGCGCCAGGGACCGCGGCCCAGGGTGCGGCTGACTTCCAGCACGCACAGCGACTGCTCCAGGAAGGCGGTGCGGGCCAGCAGGTAGACGTAGGGGTAGAGCACCAGCCCCATCATCACCACCGCGCCTTCCAGCGAGCGGATCGGCGGGAACCAGTAGTCGCGCGCCGACTGCCAGCCGAACAGGTCGCGCAACACCGCCTGCACCGGACCGGCATAGTCCAGCAGGTCGGTGTAGACGTAAGCCATGACGTAGGCCGGCACCGCAAGCGGCAGCAGCAGCGCCCACTCGAAGATCCGGCTGCCGGGGAACCGGTGCATCGTCACCAGCCAAGCCGTCGACACCCCGATCAGACCGGCCAGCGCCCCGACGCCGACCAGCAGCACCGCCGTGTTGGCGACGTATTGCGGCAGCACGGTGGCGGCCAGATGCGCCCAGACGCCGTGCGAGTCGGCGAACACCCTGCTCAGCACCACCAGCACCGGCAGCGCCACCAGCAGCGCAACCGCGATGGTCAGCACGGTCCAGCCGCCCAGCAGCCGGGACCGCCTGAGCGGCACCGGGCCGTGCCTGCCGATTTGAACGGTGTCCGTCGTCACAAGAGCTGTTTTCTGCGCCGATTGAGGCCGAACGGCGTTGACCTGCATCAACGCACTGCTCGTCAAGATAATGCGAATGACTCGCGATTGCAATTCGCCGCGCCGACAAGCCCCCGGGATCGTCGGGTGAACGTGGTCTGCCCGCGCTAGCCCGTGCCTCTGTGCAAAGGAAACCGGGCATGGACCGCCGGTCGGCGTACCGCCCTCCTTTCGCCATCGGCCGGCGTCGATGACGCATCACCGGACGCACCCGATTGCCCTTGGAAAGTCCTAGTAGGGACGGTAACGACCCCCGGTCTCCGGCTACTTGGTTCCGAACATGCGGTCGCCGGCGTCGCCCAGCCCCGGCAAGATGTAGGCGTGGTCGTTCAAGCAGCGGTCCAGAGCGGCGGTGTAGATCGGCACGGCCGGATGGGCGGCGTGGAACGTCCGCACCCCCTCCGGCACCGAGACCAGCGCCATGAAGCGGATCTTGTCGTCGGCGACGCCGTGCTGGTTGAGCACGCTGGCGGCGTGCACCGCGGAGTTGCCGGTCGCCAGCATCGGGTCGACCAGGATGAAGATGCGGCCCGATGGCTCCGGCAGCTTGACTAGATATTCCACCGGCATCTTGGTCTCAGGGTCGCGGTACAGTCCGATATGGCCCTCGCGCGCCGACGGGATCAGCTCGTGCAGCCCCTCCAGCATCCCCAGCCCGGCGCGCAGGATCGACACCAGCGCCACCTTCTTGCCGGCCAGCACCGGCGCATCCATCGCCTCCATCGGCGTCTCGATCGGTTCGGTGGTCAGCGGCAGGTCGCGAGTGATCTCGTACCCCATCAACAACGCGATCTCGCGCAGCAGCGCGCGAAACCCGTTCTTCGACCGGTCCTTGTCGCGCATATGGCTCAGTTTGTGCTGGATCAGCGGATGGTCGATGACGAACAGGTTGGGAAAGTCGGGATGGGATTTCATGACGTGACTCGTGGCTGGTATGGCGGGACAATTGGTCGGTTCATAGATACCGCCGAGCATGATGCCGCAGCAAACAACTTTGGGCAGATCGATGACCGTTACCTGGACCCTGCCGTCGAACGACGGATGGAACGACCCGTTCGGGCGCCTCCGGGCCCGCGCGTCGCGACCTGACGACGACACGCATTAGCTGGCGGATCTTCAGCGACAGCCTGGGCTTCGCCATGGAGGACAACACGTAACGGATCCATCCGTCCGCCTGACCCTTCTCTATGCCACCCACGCCTTTTCCGCCGCGCCCAATGTCTCGTCGCGGATCGCGGCGCGCACGTCGCGCATCAGGCGGGTCATGGTGGCGACGTTGTGGATGGTCATCAGGGTGGTGGCCAGGGGCTCGCCGGCGCGCAGCAGGTGATTGAGGTAGCCGCGGCTGTGGGTGCGGCAGGTCGCGCATTGGCAGGCCTGGTCGATCGGGCCGGCGTCGTCGCGGAAGCGGGTGTTGCGCAGGTTGATCCGCTCGCCCGGCGCGCCCTTCTTCAGCGCCCAGCCATGGCGGGCGACCCGCGTGGGGTGGACGCAGTCGAACGTGTCTATGCCCAGCCGCACGCCGGCGAAGATGTCGGCGAAGCCGCCGATGCCCAGCAGGTGAACCGGGCGGTCCGCGTGGATGTAGGGCGTGCAGAACGACACCACCTCGTACATCTGGTCCTTGTCGGCGCCCAGCGAGCCGCCGACGGCGGTGCCGAAGAACCGCCGGTCGGCGGTGTACTCGGCGCTCTCGCGGCGCAGGTCGGGATACACTCCGCCCTGGATGATGCCGTACAGCGCCTGGCTGCCGTCGTCGCCGGCGGCGAACTCGGCTAGGCAGCGGTCGCCCCAGCGGTGGCTCAACGCCATCGATGTCGCGGTGTAGTCGCGATCGACGTGGAACGGCGTGCACTCGTCCAGCTGGACGATCAGGTCGGCGCCCAGCTTGCGCTGAATGTCGATCGACCGCTCCGGCGACAGGAACAGTTTTGCGCCGTCGAGATAGGAGCGGAACACCGCGCCGTCCTCGGTGATCTCGATCAGCGACTGGTTGCGCGGCTCTTCGCCGTCGCGTTTGCGGCGGCCCTTGATCTCGTCGGCGACCGAGCCGTGGCCCAT
>JAZFQW010000378.1:0-5630 GCA_036445335.1 Alphaproteobacteria bacterium
GGGAGGTGAGGGGGCGTTGCCGCCGCCTGTGTCGACACCGCAGGCCTCAGTCGATAACCCGCTTTACGCCAGCTCGCCGGCCAGCAAGGCGCCGCGCGAGGCCATGAAATAAAGCCCCATATGGTGGGTCGCCATCTGCGGGTGCGCCGCCGTGGCCGGCAGCCCGAGATCGGCCACCGTCGCGGCCGGCAGGTCGTAGGTCGCGCAGCCCGGCTCGTAGACCACGATGTCCTTCAGCGTCGGCATCATGTCGTGGTTACGCGCCGACAACAGCGTCAGCACGAAATCCATGACGCAGACGTCGGTGCAGATGCCGACCACCAGCACCGCGGCCAGCCGGTTGTCGTTGGCCCAGTCGACGACGCGGTTACGGCCGTCCCGCATCGCCCCGACGAAGCCGTTGATGCAGTCCTTGCGGACCAGCGTCGCCGTGCCGGCGTCCGCCAGCCATGCCAGCGCCGGCACCAGCTCCTCCTCGCCGGTGCCGGCCTCGCAGTGCGGCGGATAGGGCGGCTCGGGTTTGCCCGGTACGTGGGTGTCGAGGAAGGCGAGGATCGGCCAGCCGGCGGCCTCGAAGCGCCGCGCCAGCCGGTCGGTCTCGTCGACCATGCGCGCGACCTGCGCGTTCGGCGCCGGCGGCGCGAGATTGCCCGCCCCCACCGTGGCGAAGCCGTTGACCTCGTCGACGATCACCAGGCCGGTCGCCTGCGCTGCCGGGTCGAACTGGCCGAGCGCGATCGGCAGATCGCGGGAGACCGACTCCAGAACGGAATCCTCGATCGCATGGTCGGGCATCGTCATCGCCTCCGATGTTCAGCCGTGTCGCGCGAGATATAGGCGAACGCGCCGGCGCGTGTCATGCCCTGGTCTTCCAGGCAACGGACGGCACGGCTCTCGGCAGACTTAGGCGCTCGGCGCGGGCGGCGCAAGCGGCGGACGACTGTGACCGAGGTCGTGCGTAGCGGTGTCGTGATACCGCCGATTCGATCCCTCACATGTCATGCCCGGACGTGATCGGGGCATCCATGGCGCCGTGTGGCGTCATGGCCGGGTCGAGCCCGGCCATGACGCAAGGAGTGGTTTTCCGGCATGTCGGATCCCTGTGTCGGCGCGGGGGCGCTAATGCCCACCGGCGGCGAAGTCGGGGCTGGGCAGGCCGCTGAGTTCGAGCTGGGCGGCGATCTGCGCCTTGAGCCGCTCGAGGCCCACCTCGCTCTGGCTTTCGGCGCGGGCGACCAGAACGTCCTGGGTGTTGGAGGCGCGCAGCAGCCACCAGCCGTCGGGGGTCTGGACACGGACGCCGTCGATGTCGTTGACACTCGTGTCCGGATCGGCCGTGGCGCTGAGGCGCTGGCAGATCTCGTCGACGACGGCGAATTTGCGCGCCTCGTCGACCTGAAAGCGCACCTCGGGCGTGTTCACCACCGCCGGCAGCCGGTCGCGCAGCGCCGACAGCTTCTCGCCGAAACGGCTGATCAGGCCCATCAGCCGGATACCGCAGTACAGTGCGTCGTCAAAGCCGTAGTAGCGGTCGGCGAAGATGATGTGGGCCGCCATCTCGCCGGCCAGCGGCGCGCCTGTCTCCGCCATCTTGGCCTTCAGCAGCGAGTGCCCGGTCTTCCACATCAGCGGCTTGCCGCCCAGGCGAGCGATCTCGTCGAATACCGTCTGGCTGCACTTGACGTCGGCGATGATCGTGGCGCCGGGATGCTGCTGCAGGACATCGGCGGCGTAGATCGCGATCAGTTGATCGCCCCAGACGATATGACCCTGCTCGTCGACCGCGCCGATGCGGTCGCCGTCGCCGTCGAAGGCGATGCCGAGGTCGCAGCGGTTGGCCGCCACCGCCGTCCGCAGATCCACCAGGTTCTCCGGGATCGTCGGGTCCGGGTGGTGGTTGGGAAAGCTGCCGTCGATGGTGTCGTACAGCAGCGTGTGCCGGCCGGGCAGGCGCTCGACCATCCGCCGCAGGATCTCGCCGGCGGCGCCATTGCCGGCATCCCAGGCCACGGCCAGGTCGCGGGTGCCGTCGTAGTCCCTGACCAGCCGGTCGACATAGGCGTCGGCGATCGGGCAGTCGCGTGCGACCCCCCTGCCGACGCGATACGACCCGGCGGCGGCGATGGCGCCGATCTCCTGGATCTGCGCGCCATAGACCGGCCCGCGCGCGCTCGTCATCTTGATGCCGTTGTACTCCGGCGGGTTGTGCGAGCCGGTGATCATCACCCCGGCCGCCGCGCCCAGGTGCTTGACCGCGAAATACAGCATCGGCGTGGGGCCGAGCCCGATCCGCTCGACCGCCAGGCCGGTCGACGTGAGGCCGTCGACCAGTGCCGCGGCGAGCTCCGGCGAACTGTGCCGCCCGTCGTAGCCGACGCACACCACCGATCCGCCGTCGCGCGCCACCACGGTGCCGAAGGCGCGCCCCGTGGCGGTGGCGTCGTCCGCGGTCAGCGTGCTGCCGACGATCCCGCGGATGTCGTATTCGCGAAGGATCGTGGGGTTGAAGCGGTGCGTCGTGCCCATGTTATTCGTCTCCCGCCGTCTGATCCGGGCCGTCGTCCGCGTCGAATGCCGGCGGTGACGACAGCGCCGCTGGTCTGCCGACACTGTAATACGCGAAACCCGCCGCCGTCATCTCGCGCGGCTTGTAGATGTTGCGCAGGTCGACCATGACCGGCCGGCGCAGCAGGCGCTTGACGCGGCCCAGATTGAGCGCGCGGAACTCGTTCCACTCGGTCAGGATGGCGACGCAGTCTGCGTCCTTCAGGGTGGCGTAGGCGTCGCGGCGGAATTCGACGCCCGGCAACAACTTCGCCGCCTCGGTCATGCCGATCGGGTCGTAGGCGCGAATCGTCGCCCCCCTGTCCTGCAGCGCCGGGACGATCGACAGGCTGGGGCTGTCGCGCATGTCGTCGGTGTTGGGCTTGAAGGTCAGGCCCAGCACGGCGACGGTCTTGCCGTCGACCGACCCGTCGCAGGCCGCCACGATGCGGTCGGCCATCCGCGCCCTGCGGCTGTCGTTGATCTCGACCACCGTCTCGACGATGCGCTGGCGCGCGCCGACGTCGCGCCCGCTGTGGACGAACGCCTGGGTGTCCTTCGGAAAGCACGAGCCGCCATAGCCCGGGCCGGCGTGCAGGAATTTGGGCCCGATGCGGCCGTCAAGGCCGATCGCGCGGGCGACGTCGTGGACATTGGCGCCGACCTGCTCGCAGAAGTCGGCGACCTCGTTGATGAAGGTGATCTTGGTGGCCAGGAAGCTGTTGGCGGCGTACTTGATCAGCTCGGCGGTCTCCAGATTGGTCACCACGATCGGCGTCTCGATCAGGTACAGCGGTCGATAGAGCCGGCGCACCACGCCGACGGCGCGGTCGGTCTCGGCGCCGATCACCACCCGGTCCGGCCGCATGAAATCGCCGATCGCCGAGCCTTCGCGCAGGAATTCCGGGTTCGAGGCGATATCGAAGTCGGCGTCCGGGCGGGTCCGCCGGACGATCTCGGCGACCCGGCGGCCGGTGCCCACCGGCACCGTCGATTTGGTGACGACGACGGTGGGCCCGGTGAGCGCGCGGGCAATCTCCTCCGCCGCGGCGTAGACGAAGGACAGGTCGGCGTGGCCGCCGCCGCGCCGGCTCGGCGTGCCGACGGCGATGAACACCGCATCGGCACCGTCCACCGCGGCCGCCAGGTCGGTGGTGAAGGACAGCCGCCGTGCCGCGGTGTTCTTGTGCACCAGGGTCTCCAGGCCCGGCTCGTAGATCGGGATGCGGCCGTCGGCCAGACGGTCGATCTTGTCGCCGTCCTTGTCGACGCAGACCGTCTCCACCCCAAACTCGGAAAAACACGCGCCGGAAACGAGCCCGACATAGCCGGTGCCGATCATCGCGATGCGCACGGGTGTACTCCTTGTTGCGAAGTGGCCAGTGTGAGAGATGCGGCTAGGCGCCGGCCAGCAGCGCGGCGACCGCTTCGCGCACTTTATCCGCCAGCTCCGGGCGATCCAGCGCGTAGGCCACGTTGGCGGCGATGAACCCGACCTTGTCGCCGCAGTCGAAGCGGTCGCCGTCGAACCGCGCGCCGTGGAACGGCTGGCGGCCGATCAGCCCGACCATGGCGTCGGTCAGCTGGATCTCGCCGTCGGCGCCGCGCTCCTGCCGGTCGAGATTGCCGAACACCTCGGGCTGGAGGATGTAGCGGCCGACGATCGACAGGGTCGACGGCGCGTCCTCGGGGCGTGGCTTTTCGACCAGCCCCTTGACCGTGGCGATCCGCCCGTCGTCGCCGTCGACGTCCAGGATGCCGTAGCGCTGGGTCTGCTCGCGCGGCACCTCGCGCATCGCCAGAACGTTGCCGCCGACGCGGCCATAGGCGTCGACCATCTGCGCCAGCAGCGGCGTGGCGCATTTGAACACCTCGTCGGGCAGCAGCACCGCGAACGGCTCGCCGCCGACGATCTCGCGGGCGCACCAGACGGCGTGGCCGAGACCCAGCGGCTCGGCCTGGCGGACGAAGCTGCATTGGCCCGGCGGCAGCGCAGCGGCCCGGACCGCCGCCAGCTCGGCCGCCTTGCCGCGCCGGTCCAGAGTCTCCTCGAGCTCGAAAAAGCGGTCGAAATGGTCCTCCAGCGCGCTCTTGCCGCGGCTGGTGACGAAGATGAAATGTTCGATCCCCGCCGCCATCGCCTCCTCCACGGCGTACTGGATGACCGGCTTGTCGACGACGCACAGCATCTCCTTCGGCACCGCCTTGGTCGCCGGCAGCGACCGCGTGCCGAGACCGGCGACCGGGAACACGGCCTTCCTGACGGGTCTAGTCATCTTGCAATGGCACCGGAGGTATTGACGGCGGGCCGCCGTGAAGCCGGTCCTTTCTGCCACACCGCGCCACCGCCGGACAAGGCCCCGGGCGGCGCGATCCCCGCACCGCACTACGCGTCCAGCAGCAGGTCCTTCGCCTCGTTGAGCTTGGCGGCGATATAGTCCGAGCCGCCATGGTCGGGGTGGAACTTCAACATCAGGCGGTGATGCGCCCGCTTGATCTCCTCGGTGGTGGCGCCCGCTGCCAGGCCGAGAACCTTGTACGCCTCGTCGCGGGTCATCGGGCCGCCGGCCGCGCCATCGCTGGTGCCGGCACCGGCGGCCGGTTCACCGTCGCGCCAGTCGGCGCCGTAGGTCCGGTCCAGAAAGGCCTCCAGGATGGCGACCGATTGCGCGTCCTGGGCGCGGCATTCGGCGAGCAGGGCACGCAAGTCGTCCAGTGGCATCGCCGACAGCTCCAGGCCCTCGAACCGGCCACGCCGCACGACGCCGCTCATCGCCCCGGTGTCGTGGTCGAGACGGACGCTCAGGTAGGCGGTCGACAGCTCCGACGCCTGCCCCGGCGTCGGGCCGCTGGCCGCCCTCAGCCGGTTCCGGACGGCGCGCCAGCGCAGCATCATCGGCAGCAGGAAGAATAGCGCCCCCAACGCCATGACCAGCCTGCCGGTCACGGCCAGATACACCACGAACAGCACGACGACGACGATTCCGCCATACCGCATATAGCGGGCCAGGTCCTTCGGATCGGCATCGATGAACCAACGGGTCAGCAGGATGAGGCCGACCAGCAGTCCGATGCCCAGCACCAGT
>JAZFQW010000379.1:0-2122 GCA_036445335.1 Alphaproteobacteria bacterium
GCTTCAACGCGGTCAGCGCCAAGGCGCTGGCGGCGCACCAACGGGCCCGGCTGCCGAACGCCTACTGGCGCTGGGACGAGATGATCGCCGCCAACGACCAGGGCGCGTTCCCCTACACCCCGTCGACCAACCTGCTCTACGGCTTGCGCGAGGCGATCGACATGCTGCTGGAGGGGGGCCTGGACGCCGTGTTCGCGCGCCACGACCGGCACGCCGAGGCGACCCGGCGCGCGGCGCGGGCCTGGGGGCTGGAGCTGCTGTGCGCCGACCCGCGGGAGTTTTCGAGCTCGTTGACCGCGGTGCTGATGCCGGATGGCCACGACGCCGACGCCTTCCGCCGGGTGGTGCTGGAGCGGTTCGACATGTCGCTGGGCTCCGGCCTCACCAAGCTGCAGGGCAAGGTCTTTCGCATCGGCCATCTGGGCGACTTCAACGACCTGATGCTGATGGGCACGCTGGCCGGGGTGGAGATGGGCCTCGCCGTCGCCGGCGTCCCCCACACAAGGGGCGGCGCGCAGGCGGCGATGGAGGTCCTAGCCGGCGCGACGCCCGACGACATCGAAACGATCGACCATGACAACCAGCATGCAAGGGAAAGGACGGGAGACCAATGAGAACCCTCATCTATACCGCCGTGCTCGGCCTCGGCCTGGGGATCGGCCCCGCCGCGGCCCAGACGATCGAGATCAAGGTCCTGGGGCAGCCGCTCGCGACCGGGCTGATCCAGCAGAATCTGGAGCAGCCGTTCTTCGAGTCACTGGCGGAGGCCTCCGGGCTGCCGATCGAGGTGTCCTACAACCCGGTCGACGCCACCGGGATCAAGGACGTCGAGGAGCTGCGCGTGCTCAAATCGGGCCTATTCGACATCGTGTCGCTGCGCATGTCCCAGGTGTCGCGCGACGAGCCAACCATCCTGGGCCTCGACCTGGTCGGGCTGAATCCGGATTACACCACGGCGCGCAAGACCGTCCGGGCGTTCTATGACGTCCTGGACCAGCGGCTGCAGGAGAACTTCAACACCAGGCTGCTGGGGATCTGGCCGTTCGGGCCGCAGGTGCTGTTCTGCAAGCCCGAGATCGGCCAGCTGACCGATATCGAGGGCTACAAGGTCCGGGTCTACGACCAGAACCTGGCCCAGTTCGTGTCGTCGATCGGCGGCACGCCGGTGCCGATCGGGTTCTCCGAGGTCCACCAGGCGCTGGCCCGCGGGGTGGTCGACTGCGCCATCACCGGCCCCAGCTCGGCCAACTCGGCGGGATGGATGGAGGTGACCTCCTACACCCTGCCGATCGGCTTCCAGATCGCGCTGAACGGCTATGCGATCAATCTGGACACCTGGAACGCGTTCACGCCGGAACAGCAGACGACCCTGCAGGTCATGTTCGACATCCTGGTCGAGGACATCTGGGAATACTCGCAGTTCCTGTTCGACGATGCCGTGCGCTGTAACGTCGGCGCCGAACCCTGCACGACGGTCCAGCAGTACGATCTGACCAACGTGCCGGTGACCGACGCGGACCTGGAGATCGTCCAGAATGCGGTGCGCGACATTTCCTTCCCGGAATGGGCGGAAATCTGCGATGCCAGCAACCCGGGCTGTTCGGACAGCTGGAAGAATACGGTTGGCCTGATCATCGGCCTGCAGTAACCGGCGGCGGGTCCCGCTAGGGAGCCGAGGCCGGCCATCACTGGCACCGGGCGGAGGCGTTCGACGCGCCACCGCCCGGTGCCGCACGCCCAGTCCGCGTCCGAAAGGCCGGGAAGCCCGCCATGAACCGCGTTGTCACCGTTCTGAGCTGCATCTTCGGATACATGTTCCTGGCGCTGTCGGTGTTCGTCACGACCGAGACGATCATGCGCAAGTTGTTCAACTTCTCGTTCCAGGGCGCCGACGAGCTGGGCGGCTATGCGCTGGCGGTCGGGTCGTCGCTCGCCTTCACGATCGCCCTCCTGGGACGCAACCACATCCGCATCGACCTGCTGCACGAGCGCCTGCCGCCCGCGGTCCAGTCGGTCCTCAACTGGCTCGCCATCGTGCTGTTGGCGATGTTCGGGGTGCTGCTGGGGTGGGTCTGCTTCAACGTCGTCGTCGACACCATGAGCTATCGCAGCACGGCGCCGA
>JAZFQW010000380.1:0-4883 GCA_036445335.1 Alphaproteobacteria bacterium
GATGCCGTCTGCGCAGCCATCGGACAACTCCTTGACCAATTCACGACCCAGGAGCGCGCCAACTACTTCAAACAGGCCGGCTATGAGCTAACCTGAATCCATCCTGCTCTAGAGGCCGTCAACCGGCGCGATCGACAGGACGGTAAATGCTGCGAGGGCGGCAAACTCGCGCCGACGGAACGGTACGGGGCAATCCGGTCGTCTCGGTTGCAAACGGCCGCCTTCGCTGCCGCGAGTCGTTACCCTGTGCGGCGGCCGCGGGTGGGACGGTCGCGCTTGGCCGTGCGTTCGGCGCCGGCTTCGATCGCCACGTCGGCGCCGTCGGCCCGCGAGGCGATCCGCCGTTGATGCTGCTCTTCGGGCTCGCGTCGATCGGGTGGTGTGACGATGCCGGCGGACACCACCATCTTGATCCCCTCCTCCACGGTCATGTCGAGGGTGACGACGTCGCGCTTGGGCAAGAACAGCAGGAAGCCCGAGGTTGGGTTCGGCGTCGTCGGGACGAAGATGTTGATCAGGGTGTCCTCGGTCAGGTTCTGCACCTCGCCCTCGGTGGCGCCGGTGATGAATCCGATCACCCAGATGCCGCGCCTGGGATACTCGATCAGCACGACTTCGCGGAACGCCGAGGACTGCTGCGCCAGGACGGTCTCCAGGATCTGCTTGACCGCGCTGTAGATGCTGCGCACCGCCGGGATCCGCGCCAGGATGCGCTCGCTGACCCGCAGGAACAGGCGGCCGAGGAAACCGGCGGTCAGCGCGCCGATGACCGTCAGCGCGACCAACATCACCAGCAGGCCGATCCCGGGCACGCTGAACGGCAGATAGGTCTCGGGGTTGAACCGCGGCGGCAGCAGCGCGGTCACCCAGTCGTCGATCACCGAGATGAACAGATAAGCAAGGTAGAGCGTGATGGAGATCGGCGCGGTCACCAGCACGCCGGCCAGGAAATACGCCCGCAACCGGGCGCCGACGCGCAACCTGCCGGTGACGATCGGCTCGGACCTGCCGCCGTGGATGTCCATCTTCCCGTCCGTCACGTCACTCACCCGCTCGCGTCGCACAAGGCCGGGCGGCAGGGTGATGCAATGTCACCCGCGCCGCAAGGGCCAGCCCGCACATCTCACACCGGCCACGCAAAGTTGATCGACTGGGTATTCTCCATCGCCTCGTATGCTCCCATGATGGGGTGAACCAAGACCGGGTCTCGCCCGCCATGGCCACGCTGACAGCTCTCGCCACCGCCTTGCCGCCGCACGTGATCACCCAACGGCAGGTCATCGACGGCGCCAGGAGAGTCTTCGCCGCGCGCAGCGACGCGTTCGAGCGGCTGGCGCCGGCGTTCGACAATGCCGGCGTGGAAACGCGCCATTCCTGCGTGCCGCTCGAATGGTACCTCGAACCCCACGGCTGGCCCGACCGCAACGCGCTGTTCCTGAGGCACGCCGTCGACCTGCTGGCGAAGGCGGCAACCCGGTGCCTGGAGCGCGCCGGCCTAGCTCCGGCCGATGTCGACGCGCTGGTGGTCGCCTGCAGCACCGGAATCGCCACGCCCAGCCTCGACGCCCACCTGATGGAGCGGCTGCCGTTCCGCCGCGACGTGATGCGCCTGCCGATCTTCGGGCTGGGCTGCGCCGGCGGCGTGCTGGGTCTGGCACGCGCAGCGGCGATGGCGCGGGCGATGCCGGGCGCCAGGGTCCTGTTCCTGGTCGTCGAGCTGTGCGGCCTGACGTTCCGCCAGGGCGACCTTAGGAAAAGCAACATGATCGCCACTGCCCTGTTCGGCGACGGCGCCGCCGCCGCGCTGATCGAGGACGGCGCGGCCGTCGACACCCGCGCCGAACTGGCCACCATCCTGGCCTGGGGCGAGCATACCTGGCCGGACAGTTTGGACATCATGGGCTGGACGATCGAGGACGACGGCCTGGGCGTGCTGTTTTCGCGCCATATTCCGACGCTGGTGCAGACCAGAATGCGCGCGCAGGCGGACCGGTTCCTGGCGACGCACGGCCTCAGTCTGGCCGACCTCGACGGCGTCATCTGCCACCCCGGCGGGGCCAAGGTGATCGCCGCGCTGGCCCAGGCATTCGACCTTCCCGACGGGGCGCTCGACGCCGAGTCCGAAGTGCTGCGCCACCACGGCAATATGTCGGCCGTGACGGTGCTGTTCGTGCTGGACCGCCGGCTTCGCGAAGGCGCCAGCGGCCGGCACCTAGTGACGGCGCTGGGTCCCGGCTTCACCGCCGGTTTCCTGCTGATCGACCTGTGAGCGCCGCCACGGTGTGGCCCGGACTGCCGCAATGGATTGTGCTGGCGGTCGCGGCGCTGCGAGTTGCCGAACTGATCCACGCGCGGCGCAACTCCGCGCGGCTGCTTGCGGCGGGCGGGCAGGAGCACGGCGCTGCACATTATCCGCTATTCTTCGTTATCCAGGGTGCCTGGCTGATCGCCCTGGTCGCCCTGACCCCGGCCGACGCGGCGGTCGCCTGGCCGTGGCTGGCGATCTTCGTCGCGCTCCAGGCCGCGCGACTGTGGGTGATCGCCAGCCTCGGCCGGTTCTGGACCACCCGGATCATCACGCTGGCAGATGCGCCGGTCGTCGACACTGGCCCGTATCGCTGGATGCGGCACCCGAACTACGCCATCGTGGCGGCCGAAATCGCCGTCCTGCCGCTGGCCCTTGGGCAATGGCCGATCGCCGTCGCCGCCCTGGCACCGACGCTGGCGCTGCTGGGCCATCGCATCCGGGTCGAGAACACGGCGCTGGCCGACCGCCGATGAAACATCGGCGAATCGTCCCGCCTGGCTCGTATTTTCATTGCGCCATTGGCTCGAATCCCGTTGAGTTAGCGTGTGATCGATAGTGCCGCCACATCGCTGGACGCCATCGCTCTGTTTGCGCCGTTGGTCGCGGCGGAACGGGATGAGCTGGCGCGACAGTGCCACTGGCGGCGCTGTGCCGCGCAGGAACAGATCATCGACCGCACCGATCTGAACCACGACGTCTATTTCCTCATCGAGGGGATGGTGCGCATTGTCGATTACTCGTTCTCCGGCCGCGAGGTCAGCTTCGACGATTTGAGCGCGGGGACCTATTTCGGCCATCTGGCGGCGGTCGACGGCAAGCCGCGGTCGGCAAGCGTGGTGGCGCTGACCGCCACCCAGGTGGCGAGCATGTCGCCGACGCTGTTCCTTCAGGTGGTGAGCCGGCATCACGACCTGGCCCTCGACGTGATGCAGAACATGGCGGAGATGGTCCGGCGATCCACCGATCGGATAATGGACCTGAGCACGCTGGGCGCCAACAACCGGGTGCATGCCGAGATCCTGCGGCTTGCCAGGGCCAATCTGACCGACGACAACAGCGCGAACATCACCCCGATCCCGGTGCACAGCGATATCGCCAGCAGGGTCAGCACGACCCGCGAGACGGTGGCGCGGGTGTTCAGCGACCTTGCCCGCGCCGGCCTCGTGGAGCGCCGCGCCAACAAGATGGTCGTCAGCGATTTCGCGATGCTGGAACTACTCGTCGAGGACGTCCGCGGCGGCGATTGACCGGTCCGCCGGGTCGGTGACGGCGCAAAATATCGTGAACTGTGACAATCATCACATTCGCCACTGCCACGATCTGCATAATGGCCGGCGAAGGTTACGCGGAAGGGCCGCGCCCCACCTGACTCTTCCGTCGCGCCTTCAGCTTCCGAGTAAGACCCCTGTGACCTGACCGGCTGGCATCGCCAGCCGGTCTTTTTCTCCGCCGTCACTGGCGTCGCACCGGTCAGTTCGACCGGATGGCGGCGATCTTGGTCGGCGTTGGCGATTCCAAGAGGGCGACGATCGGCCAGGCGTCGGTGACTCCGCCGGCCCTCAAGATGTCGAGCGCCATATCCAGATCCGACCAATCGATCGGCCCGATCAGCACGCGGTGGATCGGCCGGCCATCGACCGTCGACTGCTGGAGAACCGGCCGCCAGCGATCGATCTCGATGGCATAGGCCTCGGCGCCGGCGCGATCGGCAAAGCTGGCGATCACCAGGAACAGTCCATGCGGCGGCGGCTCGGGACTGTCCAGCGCCAGCGGCCCGGCCGGCGGCCGCGGCGCGGCGGCCGCCTCCCCGCTTCCGGTCGACGGCTGCGTGTCGCCGACGCCGGCCGCCTCAATCGGCCGCGCGGCGGTGATCGCGGCGCCCACCGACGGCAATGTCCGGTCGGCCGGGGATTCGCCGCTGACGGTCCGAACGACCGCGTCGACGGGACTGTCGGCGATGGACTTCGACTGCGCCGGCGCGACGCAATCGCATAGAACCAGCGCGAGCCCGGCTAAGGCGAAACTTAGCATATCCACGCCCTCGGTTGATTGTTTCCACCAGGACGATTCGGATTTGAGCGGGTATTGGTTAACGCACCATTAATGCACCGACAGCGGCAAATGAAAATTCAAGGCTCTGCCAATCATCACGGCTACCGGCCGTCGGCGGCGACTGTCAAATTCAAACGCGGTGCACGGCTCGACAGCGTGACTATGCCCGCTATGTGAAGAATTTAGTGCCGACGGGCCGCTCGGGTCTTGTGGGCGGACGGCACGACTTCGTCGATTTTTGATACCAACGACCGCTCGTCATCAACCCTCGCCGCTGTCTGCCCCAGGCCGGGCGCATGACCTTCCGTCGTCCCCGCAATTTCGTCGAGCACGCAGCAGTGTCAACTCGCACTTCTCACACTGGCCACGGTCTGCGTCGCGTCCGGGCGGTCCGAGCCGCCAGGAGAAGGCCGAAGAGCGCAGCAACGCTACGGTCGAGGCGCTCGACGCAGCGGGCGGGCCGCCCGGACGCGACCCGCAGGGCGGCGCTGTCCCGGCGACAGGGTGCGTGACGCCGCATGGC
>JAZFQW010000381.1:0-4032 GCA_036445335.1 Alphaproteobacteria bacterium
GCGGCGCAGGTCGGCTCGCAGCCTGAGCGGCCACAGCCCGACCACCGGATGCGCCCTGCCGGCCGAGGCGGCGCACCCCAGGTCCGCCCTCGCGGCGGCGACCGCGGCGACCAGCCGTTCCACCAGATCGGCCGGCAGGAACGGCGCGTCGCAGGGGAAGCTGGCGACACGGGTTGCGCCCACCGCGTTCGCCGCCGCCCAGTCCAGCCCGGCCAGCACCCCGGCCAGTGGCCCGGCGAAGCCATCGACGCCATCGGGGACGACCGGCAGGCGGTACGCCGCGAACCGCCCGGGGTCGCCGTTGGCGTTCAGCACCAGCGCGCCGACCTGCCCGCGCACGCGGTCGATGACGTGGTTCAGGATCGGCCTGCCGGCGAGCAGTTTCAGCGCCTTGTCGCCACCGCCCATGCGCCGCGACTGCCCGCCGGCCAGGATGACGCCGACGACGTCAGGTCGCATCGGACCGGACAAGGGTCACGCCCGACCCTTGCTCCGCATCATCCAGCAGTTTCCTCAACTGGTCGCAGCCGGCATTGCAGATTTCGTCGTCCTGGAAGGGCCGCGGCGGCCGCCGGCCGGTCATGCCGATAAGGCGGGCCACGCCTTACGCCGCGCCATCGCTGCTGGCGGCCTTTCGCTGCAGGTGTCGCGGCTCCGCCGGCACCGCGGCGGGGTCGGCGTCGTAGACGATGCGGTGCTCGCCCGACAGTGCGATGAACCGTTTGCCCTTGGCGCGGCCGACCAGCGTCAGTCCGGCCTGGCGGGCGAGCTGCACCCCCCAGGCGGTGAAGCCGGAGCGCGAGACCAGGATCGGGAGGCCCATCTGCACCGCCTTGATGACCATCTCGCTGGTCAGCCGGCCGGTGGTGTAGAAGATCTTGTCGTCGGCCGTAATGCCGTGGCGGAACATGTAGCCGGCGATCTTGTCGATCGCGTTGTGCCGACCGACGTCCTCCATGTAGATCAGCGGCCGGTCCTCGCGGCACAGTACGCAGCCATGGATCGCCCCGGCGGTCAGGTACAGACTGGGCGAGGTGTTGATTTTCCGCGCCAGGGCATAGAGCCACGACGTGCGCAGCCGTGCCGTCGCCGACAGGGTCGCCCGTTCGAAGCTCTCCATCACGTCGCCGAACACCGTGCCCTGGGCGCAGCCCGACGTCAGCGTCTTCCTCCTCAGCTTGTCCTCATAGTCGGTCTGGCGCTCGGTGCGGACGACCACCGTGTCGATGTCGTCGTCGTAATCGACGGCGGTGATTTTGTCGTCGGGCCGCAGCATGTTCTGGTTCAGCAGATAGCCGATCGCCAGATAGTCGGGGTAATCGCCGATCGTCATCATGGTGACGATCTCCTGCCCGTTGAGGAACAGGGTGAGCGGCCGCTCCACCGTCACCGCGGTCTCGACCCGCCCGCCCGTATGGTCGACGCCGGTCACCCGCTCGGTCAGCCTGGGATCGTCCGGGTCGGGACGGACCTCGAACTCCTTCATCGGTCCATTCTATTCCGAAACCGGCCGCACGGCCAATCGGGCCTGGCCGGCGGCCCATTACCCACAACAACCACAGGGGCGAATTGCCGGCCGGGGCGGCCTATATTAGGGTGAACGACATAAGATCGATCTCCGGGGAGTATAGCAGACGCGCCATGGATACCGCGCTTGAGACCGGCGCGTCCGATCGCCGGACCCGGCCCCTGATCGACCCGTTCGGCCGCGCGATCACCTATCTCAGGGTGTCGGTGACGGACCGGTGCGACTTCCGCTGCGTCTATTGCATGGCGGAGGAGATGACGTTCCTGCCCAAGGCCGAGCTGCTGACCCTGGAGGAGCTCGACCGGATGTGCAGCGCGTTCATCCGCTTCGGCGTGCGCAAGCTCAGGCTGACCGGCGGCGAGCCGCTGGTGCGGCGCAACATCATGAGCCTGATCGGCGCCCTGTCGCGCCACCTGGACAGCGGCGCGCTGGACGAGCTGACCCTGACCACGAACGGCAGCCAGCTCGCCAAATATGCCGACCAGCTGTATGGCTTCGGCGTGCGCCGGGTCAACGTCTCGCTGGACACGCTGGACGCGGGCAAGTTCCTGGCGATCACCCGCTGGGGCAAGTTCGACCGGGTCTTGGCCGGGCTGGAAGCGGCGACGCGGGCCGGTCTGCAGGTCAAGATCAACGCGGTCGCGCTGAAGGGCGTGAACGACGACGAGCTGGGCTCCATGGTCGAGTGGTGCGGCGCGCGCGGCTACGACATGACCATCATCGAGGTCATGCCGATGGGCGACATCGGCGGCGAGACCCGGGTCGACCAGTACCTGCCGCTGTCGCTGGTGCGGGCGCGCCTGGCCGAGCGCTGGACCTTGACCGACCTGGACTACAGCTCGGGCGGCCCGGCGCGCTATGTTCGCGTCGAGGAGACCGGCCGCAAGCTGGGCTTCATCACGCCGCTGACCCACAATTTCTGCGAATCGTGCAACCGCGTGCGGCTGACCTGCACCGGCACCCTGTATATGTGCCTGGGCCAGGAGGACGCCGCCGACCTGCGCGCGCCACTGCGCGCCAGCGCCGCCGACGAGCAGCTGGACGCGGCGATCGAGGAGGCCATCGGCCGCAAGCCCAAGGGCCACGACTTCATCATCGACCGGCGCCACAACCGCCCCGCAGTCAGCCGCCATATGAGCGTGACTGGCGGGTGAGGATCTTCGGCGTCGCCGGCTACAGCGGTAGCGGCAAGACGACCCTGATCACCCGCCTGGTCCCGGAATTCGGGTCGCGCGGGCTGGGCGTGTCGACCATCAAGCAGGCCCATCTCGGCTTCGATCTCGACCGCCCCGGCAAGGACAGCTTCAAGCACCGCTCGGCCGGCGCGGTCGAGGTGATGGTGGCGTCGAGCGAGCGCTGGGCGCTGCTGCACGAGCATCGCGGCCGGCCGGAGCCCGATCTGGACCGGCTGCTGACGGCGATGACGCCGGTCGACCTGGTGCTGGTCGAGGGCTTCAAGCGCCACCGCCACCCGCAGCTGGAGATCCATCGCGGCCACATCGACAAGCCGCTGCTGTGCCGCGGCGACGCGAACATCGTCGCGGTCGCCAGCGACGGCCAGCTGCCGCCGCTCGAGGTCCCGGTCCTCGACCTCGGCGACCTCGGCGCGCTGGCCGACTTCATCGCCCGGCACGCCGCCCCGCTGGAGGCCTAGCCCGGATTTCTAACACTGGCTACTCGATCTTGATCTGGTGGGCGTAGCTATGGCCGTCGCTGATGGTGAGTTGGCGAAAGCCCAGGAGCCGCAGCAAGTCGAGGAACGTGTAGGTGTCCTCGACCCGGTTCTCGATGAAGATCGGGGTGGAGCGCGCCACCGCGGTCAGCTGCGCAAGCAGGCCGCGCGCCTGATACAGCGTCGCTATGGCATCGTTGTTCAGAGCCACGATGATGATCTTTTCCGCCTCCGCGCCCTTGGCGAAGATGGCGATCTCGGGCGCGTAGTCGCGCGCCAGCTGCTGCCGCGTCAGGCCGACGATGAAGCCGATGCGGCGGAGCCGGTCGCTGTCCGGCAGCACCGGCGCGCGCGCTGGATAGGTCTCCTGGCTGGTGACCGGCGGATAGTAGTAGCCGGCGTGCCGGTCCTGGGCGACCGCCGCCGCAGCGCAGAGGCCGGCGAAGGCACCGGCGAAAAGGGCGATGACGGCGCGGCGCATTGGTTGATCCTCGACGGTTTGCTGTGGCAATGAGACTGGTCGACCCGCGGCGTCGGCGCAAGACCGCGCGCCACGGCGCGTGATCGGCCGCCGTCAGCCTGATAGACTGCCACCGCCATGAACGACGACCACACCGCCGCCCCGGCCGGCCGGTCCAGTGCCTGGCCCACGGGGCGAACCATCGGCTTCGCCGCCGCCGACACCGACGAGGCGAAGGCGGCGCTCGACGGTCTCGCCGCCCGCTATGCGCACGTCGCGCCGGACGCCGCCGACGTGGTCGTGGCGCTGGGCGGCGACGGGTTTATGCTGGAGACCCTGCACCGGGTCCTGGACCGAAAGACGCCGGTATTC
>JAZFQW010000382.1:0-9251 GCA_036445335.1 Alphaproteobacteria bacterium
GTGGAGAAGGAGCGCGGCACGGGTGTCCGTCTCCGCCGGCTTTCATGACCACCAATGCGAAGCGGAACCGGGACAATCCCGTGGCGAGGATACGTCGCCGCCTCGAAGGCGGGGCCAGTCGGTCTCACCGGGCGACAACACGCGTGGCCGCCGGCGGATCCGTAATCCAGGCGTCCGGCCGAATGATCAGCCGGACGCCATCGTCCCGTTCGGCCGCTCCAGCACGCGGAGCCGGCAGTCCGCCTCTTCGCGGTCGACATAGCAGCCCTGGAGGTGGCGCCGCCCGCTGGCCGGGTCGAAGGCGGTACGGGCGTGCAGAACGCGACGGTTGTCGAAGCTGATCAGGTCGCCGGACCGCAGCCGCAACCGCAGCAGGAACCGGCGATCCGTGGTCAGCGCCGCGAACCGCCGCCACGCCCGGTAGGCCGCCGGCATCTGGTCGCCGCCCACGTCGAACGGCGCGGCGGTGAACTGGTTGAACCGGATCTCGCGGAGATCGCCGTACTCGTCCAGGGCGATCACCGGGACGCGAAGGTGAAAGTCGGTCAGCTCGTCCTTGAATCCGAAGCTGAACCGCACCCGGCACAATGTTTCGAAGGAATCGGGGTCGTCGTCGCGCAGCGCCTGGGCGATCCGGAAGCCGTCGACCAGCAGCGAATCGCCGCCGGTCGCCTCGTTATGCAGACAATGAAGGAACAGGTATCCGGGCTCCTGTTCCCGGTAGGGCAGGTCGGTGTGCGGCGGCAGCGGCAGCGCCGTGTAGGCGTTGCTGTTGGGCTTGGGCATCGACACCACGTCGAAGACGGCGCCGAAATTTGTCCCGCGCACCGGGCCGATCCGCTCGGCTACGCGCTTGACCCGGCCCTCGTCGACCGGCACGCCGCGGACCATGGCGATGCCGCGATCGCGCAGGTGACGCAGCCAGGTCAGCACGCCGGCGTCGCCGTCCATGACGTCGGCACAGCGCATCGCCGGCAAGTCGTTGCCCAGCTCGGCGCCCCACGGCAGTAGTGCCCGGCGGCGCGCGGCGTGGGCGTCCGCCGAATAGCAGTGGGCGCGCAGCCAGCCCGGGCCGAACCGGCTGACATGTCCGCCGTCGGACCAGACGATTTCCAGCGCGCCGTCGCCGGCCAGCGAGAGCGACTCCGGATGGATGTCCTCCGGCCAGGACAGGATGTCGACCATCCGCTCCAGGGTGACCGGGTGGGTGCAGTCCGGGCAACCGCAATTGTCGCGCAGCCACACCCAGTGGAACGCGCTCACGTGGCCGTCGTCCCAGTCGACCCGCGCGGCGCCATCGCCCGGCGACACCCGGCTTATGCCGTGACGCACCGGGACTTGGGCGAACTCGGCCAAGCCCTCCATCTGAACCGTCATCCCGATACCTTCCCGGCAGCCGCGACCGATCTGCAATTGTCGGCGGCCATGGACTATTTGTGAAACAAATCTTTCCAATAGGATTGATCGATAAATCCGATTAAACTGGCAACCTGGAGGGCAGCGATGAACCTCGACCATCTGCGGACGTTCCTGGCGGTCGTCGAGACGCGCAACTTCAACCGCGCCGCCGAGCATCTGAACGTCACCCAGTCGACCGTCAGCGCCCGCATCATGGCGCTGGAGGACACCGTCGACCGGCCGCTGTTCACCCGCAGCCACGCCGGCGCCGAACTCACCGCCGCCGGCCGGCAGTTCCGCCGATACGCGCTATCGATGATCAGGCTGTGGCAACAGGTCGAGCAGGAAATCGCGCTGCCCGAAGGCTTCAACGCGCTGTTCGGCCTGGGCGCCCAGGTCAGCCTGTGGGAGCGGCTGGTGCTGAAATGGATGCCCTGGATGCGCCGCCAGGCGCCGCAGGTGGCGCTGCACGTCGAGGCCGACTACTCCGACAGCCTGATGCGCCAACTGACCGACGGCCTGCTGGACGTCGGCGTGATGTACGCACCGCGCCGGCTGCCGGGGCTGGTCACCGAGGAGCTGCTGGTGGAGCGGCTGGTCATGGTGTCGACCCGCCGCCGCGAGTTCACCCGGGGGTGGCAGCACGACTACATCTTCGTCGATTGGGGCCCCGAATTCCAGGTCCAGCACGGCGATGCGTTTCCGGCGATCGGGATGCCGGCGGTGACCGTCGGCCTCGGCCAGGTGGGGCTGCAGTACATCCTGGACAACGGCGGCGCCGGCTATTTCCCGGCCCGGCTGGTGCGGCCGCTGCTGGCCGCCAAGCGGCTCTATCGGGTCCCTAAGGCGCCGGTGTTCCGGCGGCCCGCCTACATGGTCTATCTCGCCGACCCGCCGGACCCAGACCTGCAGTCGCTGGCGCTCGCCGGGCTGCGATCGATCGCGGTGGAGGAGACCGAGCGGCCCACGGCCGGGACCGTCGCGGCCGATCGACGCGACGCCGCCGGGCCGCCGCCGACCTCCCGCCAGCAACGCCAAGGACACGACCGATGGCCCCAGTCCGCAAAGTGATCGTCACTTGCGCCGTGACCGGCTCGGGTCACACGCCGACCATGTCGCCGCACCTGCCGTGCACGCCCGACCAGATCGCCGAGCAGTCGGTCGCCGCGGCCGAGGCGGGGGCGGCGATCGTCCACGTGCACGCGCGCGACCCGCGCGACGGCCGGCCGACCGGCGACGTCGGCACATTCATGGACTTCCTGCCGCGGATCAAGCAGGGCTGCGACGCCGTGGTCAGCATCTCCAGCGGCGGCGGCACCGGCATGACCGTCGACCAGCGGCTGGCGATCGTGTTCCGCGCCGAGCCGGAGCTGACCACGCTGAACATGGGCACGATGAATTACGGCGGCTTCCCGATGATCGACAGGTACAAGGGAAGCTGGAAGCACGCATGGGAGGAGCCCTACCTGGAATCGACCCGCTCGGTGCCGTTCGTGTCGACCTATGCCGACATCGAGCACATGCTGGACCGGGTCGGCGATCTGGGCACCCGCTTCGAGTGCGAGGCGTACGATGTCGGGCACCTGTACACGATCGCCTATTTCCTCGACCGCGGGCTGCTGACGCCGCCGGTGTTCGTTCAGACCATCCTCGGGACGATGGGAGGCATCGGGCCTGAGATCGACAATCTGGTCCACATGAAGCGCACCGCCGAACGGCTGCTGGGCGACGACTTCGTCTGGTCGGTGCTGGGCGCCGGCCGCTTCCAGTTCGGCCTGGTGACCGCCGGCGCGATCATGGGCGCGCATGTGCGCGTCGGGCTGGAGGACAACCTGTACCTGGGCAGGGGCGAGCTGGCGCCGTCCAACGCCGCCCAGGTCGCCAAGATACGTCGCATCCTGGCCGAGCTGTCGCTGGAGACCGCGACGCCGTCCGAGGCGCGCCAGATGCTGGCGCTGAAGGGTGGCGACCGGGTGGCGTTCTGACGATGCCGCCTGCCCCGGACGCGGTCCGGTGCGTCGGACTGGTCGGCACCGGCGTCATCGGCTCGGGCTGGGCCCTGCACTTCCTGCGCCGCGGCTTCGACGTGGCGGCGTTCGATCCGGCGCCCGACGCCGCCCAGCGCCTGACGGCGACCGTCGAGCGGCACTGGCCGACGATGGAACGGCTCGGCCTGGCGCCCGGCGCCCGTCGCGACCGGCTGCGCGTCGCTGAGTCGCTGGAGGCCGCAGTCGCCGACGCGCAAGTGGTGCAGGAAAGCACGCCGGAGGACCGCGCCGCCAAGGTCGCGCTGTTCGCCCGGCTGGATGCGGCGGCGGCGCCCGACGTGGCGCTGCTGTCGAGCACCTCGGGCTTCGCCATGAGCGACCTGCAGGCCGGCTGCGCCCACCCCGGGCGCACCGTCGTCGGCCATCCGTTCAACCCGCCGTACCTGATCCCGCTGGTCGAGGTGGTCGGCGGCGCGCGCACCGATCCGGCGTACGTCGACTGGGCCGCCGCGTTCTACACCGCCGCCGGCAAGCACGTGCTGAGGATGGAGCGCGAGTTGCCGGGCTTCATCGGCAACCGCCTGCAGGAGGCGATGTGGCGCGAGGCGCTGCACATGGTCGCCGCCGGCGAGGCGACGGTCGAGCAGATCGACGCGGCGATCGCGCACGGGCCCGGCCTGCGCTGGGCCGCCATGGGCCCCTGCCTGACCTTCCACCTGGCCGGCGGCGCCGGCGGCATGGCCCACATGCTCGACCATTTTGGCCCCGCGCTGGAGGAGCCGTGGACCCGCCTTGCGGCGCCGCCGCTGACCGACCAGCTGCGCGAACGCATGGTCGACGGCTGCCGGCGCGCCGCCGGCGGGCGCAGCATCGCCGACCTGGAACGCGAACGCGACGCCTGCCTGATCGCCATCCTGGAGGCGCTCGACGGCATCGCCGGCCGCGCCCCCGGCGATTAGGCCGCGGGACCGCCGCGTCGGCGCGGGCGCCACCCGGCGGTGGAGATCTGTGACCCCATATGGCGCCGTCAACCCGCATCTTTCACACTGGTCAAGGTCTGCGCCGCGCCGACAACGCTCCTGGTGACCGGCTCGTCCGGACCGTGCACTATCGCGGCGTCCTCGCGCGATGACCGGACGTCGGCCCCTATGCGCTATTCGATCCTGTCGCTGCTCGCCAACGCCGTCACCGGCCATCGCCACTGGCCGCGCGTGTGGCGGTCGCCGGAGCCGAAGCCGGCGTATGACGTGGTGATCGTCGGCGGCGGCGGGCACGGGCTGGCGACCGCCCATTATCTCGCCAAGGAGCACGGCATCACCGACGTCGCGGTGCTGGAGAAGGGCTGGCTGGGCGGCGGCAATGTCGGGCGCAACACCACGATCGTGCGCTCGAACTATCTGTTGGACGCCAACGCCCGGTTCTACGAGTGGTCGATGAAGCTGTGGGAGGGGCTGTCGCGCGACCTCAACTACAACGTCATGTTCAGTCAGCGCGGCGTGCTCACCCTCGCCCATACACCGAGCCAGCTGGACGGCTACGCGCGCCGCGGCAATGCCATGCGGCTGAACGGCATCGACGCGGAGCTGCTGTCGGTCGACCGGATCGCGCGGCTGGCGCCGGGGCTCGACATTTCCGACACCGCCCGATTCCCCGTCGTCGGCGGCCTGTTCCAGCCGCGTGGCGGGACGGCGCGGCACGACGCCGTGGCCTGGGGCTACGCCCACGCGGCCGACCAGCGCGGCGTCGACATCGTCGAGACCTGCGAGGTCACCGGCTTCGTGTTCGAGGGCGGTCGCGTCGTCGGGGTGGAGACCACTCGCGGCGTCATCCGCGCCGGCAAGGTGGCGGTCGCCGTCGCCGGCCATACCGGCGCCGTGCTGCGCCTGGCCGGGCTCGACACCCTACCGATCGAAAGCCACGTCCTGCAGGCGTTCGTGACGGAACCGGTCAAGCCGCTGATCGACACCGTCGTCACCTTCGGCGCCGGCCACCTGTACATCTCCCAGTCCGACAAGGGCGGCCTGGTCTTCGGCGGCGATCTGGACGGCTACAACTCCTATGCCCAGCGCGGCAACCTGCCGATGGTGACGGACGTCGCGGCCTGCGCCCTGGCGGTGTTCCCCAACCTCGGACGGTTGCGGCTGCTGCGCCACTGGGGCGGCATCATGGACATGACCATGGACGGCAGCCCGATCATCGCCAAGGCGCCGGTCGACGGGCTCTACATCAACGGCGGATGGTGCTATGGCGGCTTCAAGGCGACGCCGGCGTCGGGCTGGTGCTTCGCCTGGACCATCGCCAAGGACGAGCCGCACGCGCTCAACGCCGCCTTCACCCTCGACCGGTTCCGCCGCGGCCGCACGCTGGACGAGAAGGGCGTCGGCGCCAGCCCGCGGCTGCACTGACCGAGACCGGCCATGCGCATCCCCTGCCCCTACTGCGGTCCGCGCGACGCCGCCGAGTTCGCCTATGGCGGCGACGCGTCGTCGGCGCGGCCCGATCCCGAGACCGCCGACCCGGACGCCTGGTACAGCCACGTGTACTTGCGCCGCAACCCGATGGGCGCGCACGTCGAGTACTGGCACCACGCCCAGGGCTGCCGGCTGTGGCTGAAGGTCCGGCGCGACACCGTCAGCCACCGGATCGACGGCGCCGAGATCGTCGGGCCGTGGGCCGGCGTCCCCATCGGCGGGCCTGACACCGCATGAGCGGCCATCGGCTGCCGCGCGGCGGCGTGATCGACCGCGACCGCGAGATCGGCTTCACCTTCGACGGCAGGCGCTACCGCGGATACGCCGGCGACAGCCTGGCGGCGGCGCTGCTGGCCAACGGCGTCGGGCTGGTCGGGCGCAGCCTCAAGTACCACCGCCCGCGCGGCGTCGTGGCCGCCGGGGCGGAGGAGCCGAACGCCCTGGTGACGCTGGGCGACGGCGCGCGCACCGAGCCCAACTGCAACGCCGCCATGGTCGAGCTGTTCGACGGGCTGGCGGCGCGCAGCCAGAACCGCTGGCCGTCGCTGGCGGTCGACCTGATGGCCGCCGCCGGCCTCGCCGGCCCGCTGCTCGCCGCCGGGTTCTACTACAAGACCTTCATGGCGCCGACCCGGAAGGCGTGGATGGTGTACGAACGCGTCATCCGCCGAGCCGCCGGCCTGGGCGCCGGCACGCTGCTGCCCGACCGCGACCGCTACGAGGCCATGAACGCGTTCTGCGACGTGCTGGTGGTCGGCGCCGGGCCGTCCGGCCTGATGGCCGCGCTGGCCGCGGCGCGTGCCGGCGCGCGGGTCATTCTGGCCGACGAGCACGCCGTGCCCGGCGGCGCGCTGGCCGGCGCCGGTGTCCAGGTCGGCGGCACGACCGGCCACGACTGGGCGGGCGCGACGGCCGCCGCGCTGGCCGCCACCCCGACCGCGACCGTGCTGCCGCGGACCACCGTCTACGGCTACTACGACGACAACACCTTAGGCGCGGTCGAGCGCGTGACCGACCATCTGCCGGTGCCGCCGGACGGCGCGCCGCGCCAGCGCCACTGGACGATCCGCGCCCGCCGGGTGGTGCTGGCCACCGGCGCCGTCGAACGCCCGATCGTGTTCGCCGGCAACGACACGCCAGGCGTGATGCTGGCCGACGCCGCCCGTACCTATGCCGAACGCTACGCCGTCGCGGCGGGCCGGCGGATCGCCGTGTTCGCAAACAACGACGGCGCCTACCGCACGGTCGGCGCGCTGGCCGCGGCGGGCGTTACCGTCGTCGCGGTGGTCGACCCGCGGACCGCGATCGGCGCCGCCGCCGCCGCGATCGCGCGCGCCGCCGGTGCCGAGCTGCTGGCCGGCCACGTCGTCGCCCGGGCGCGCGGCGGCCGGGCGCTGGCCACCATCGAGGTCGCGCCGCTGGACGCCGCATCGCGCGCCGACGGCGCCGTGCGCCGCCTCGCGATCGACGCGCTGGCGGTCGGCGGCGGCTGGACCCCGACCATTCACCTGGCCAGCCAGGCCGGCGGCAAGCCGGTCTGGGACGAGGCGCTGGCGGCGTTCCTGCCGGGCGCCCCGCGCCAGCCCTGGCGCGCCGTCGGGGCCTGCGCCGGCGCCCTGGACACCGCCGCCTGCCTCGCCGCCGGGGCCGAGGCGGGTTCCGAGGCGGCGCGGGCGTGCGGCCGCGACGGCGCCGACGTGCCGATCCCGCCGGCCCGGCCCGAGCCGGTCGGCGACCGGCCGCACGCGCTGTGGCATGTGCCGTCGGGCCGCCGCGGCAAGGCCTTCGTCGACCTCCAGAACGACGTTACCGTCGAAGACGTGCGGCTGGCCCATCGCGAGGGCTTCCGCTCGGCCGAGCACCTGAAGCGCTACACCACGCTGGGCATGGCGACCGACCAGGGCAAGACCTCGAACGTCGTCGGCCTGGCGCTGATGGCCGCGGCGCGCCAGGTTTCCATCGCCGAGGTCGGGACCACGCGGTACCGCCCGCCCTACACGCCAGTGGTGCTTGGCGCGCTGGCCGGGTCGGCGCGCGGCGCCGCGTTCCGGCCGACCCGGCGGACGCCGATGCACGACTGGCACGTCGCCCACGGCGCCGACATGGGCGCCGCCGGCCTGTGGCTGCGCCCGCTGGTCTACCGCCGGCCCGGCGAGACGGTCGAGGACGGCTATATCCGCGAGGCGCGGCAGGTGCGCGCAAGCGTCGGCATGGTCGACGTGTCGACCCTGGGCAAGATCGACGTCCAGGGCCCGGACGCGGCGGAACTGCTCAACCGCGTCTACATCAACGCCTGGCTCAAGCTGCCGGTCGGCAAGGCGCGCTATGGCGTGATGCTGCGCGAGGACGGCATCGTCTTCGACGACGGCACGACCTGGCGGCTGGGCGAAACCCGTTACTTGATGACCACGACCACCGCCAACGCCGCCGCGGTGCTGGCCCATCTGGAATTCCTGCTCGCCACCGCGTGGCCCGACCTGCGGGTCGCCGTGACCTCGATCACCGAGCAATGGGCCGGCATGGCGGTCGCCGGCCCCAACAGCCGCGCCGTGCTGGCGGCGGCGCTGGACGATTTCGACATGGCCGACGCCGCGTTTGGGTTCATGGCCGTCCGCGACGGCCACCTGGACGGGGTGCCGGTGCTGGTGACTCGGCTCAGCTTCTCCGGCGAGCTGGCCTACGAGGTCTACGCGCCGGCGCACCATGGCGACGCGGCGTGGCGCCGGATCATGGCGGCCGGCCGCGACTTCGGCATCGTGCCCTACGGCACCGAGGCGATGGGCGCCCTGCGCATCGAGAAGGGGCACGCCTCGGGGCCCGAGATCGACGGGCGCACCACCGCCGACGACCTCGGCTTCGGCGCGATGGCGTCGCGCACCAAGGCCCATGTCGGCCGGGCGATGATGGACCGTGATGGCCTGGTCGACCCGCGCCGCGGCAAGCTGGTCGGTGTCGTCTCGCTGGACGGCGGCCCGATCCGGTCCGGGTCGCACGTGGTCGCCGGGACCGGTCGCAGCCCGGGCCGCAGCCTCGGCCACGTGTCGTCGGCCACGTTCAGTCCCGCGCTCGACCGGCACATCGCCCTCGCCCTCGTCGAGGGCGGCCGCGAGCGCATCGGCGACCGGCTCTACGCCACCGACCCGCTGCGCGGCGGCCACGTGCCGGTCGAGATCGCCGCGCCGTGCTTCTTCGATCCCGACGGGACGCGGATGCATGGCTGAAGGTGAGTCCCCGCTGGCCGGCCATATCGCGCCGGGCGACCACGGCGACCGCCGGGGCGACCCCGGCGTCGTGCCCGCCGAGCGGCCGATCGCCGCCCTGGTCCAGGTCTGCGCGTGGCCCGACACGGTGGACCGGGTGGCGGGCATTATCGCCGCCGTCGCCGGCTGTCCGG
>JAZFQW010000383.1:0-2000 GCA_036445335.1 Alphaproteobacteria bacterium
GGCTTCCGCCGTTTCGGCTTCGGAGCCGCCGGGACGGCGTCGACGCCGGCAATCGTGTGATGGCGTGGCACGGCCGGCGCGCTCCTAGCAGACGCCCCAGGGCAAGACCTGGTTCCAATCGTCTTCGCCGAGCGCGCGGGCCAGGCGGCGGTAGTTGTTGTGAAACAGGTCGCGATCGACCGAACAGTGCTGCATGTGGCGCTCGCAGACCGCGGGGTCGAACTGCGTCCGGCCGTGCAGGACGCGCTGGTTGTCGATCACCACCGCGTCGCCCGGCGCGAGCTTGCGGCGCAACCGGAGGGCGGGATCGTACAGCACCGCCTCGAGGCTTCGGAGCGCCGCGTAGACCGGCTCGATCAGATCCTCGGGCAGGTCGAGCGGCGATATCGAGCTATCCCTGAAGCGGAAGCCGACGACCTGTCCGTCGGCATCGCAGGTGATCACGCGGCCGAACGCCCGCCACTCGTCTCCGTTGTCCACGCTCGAGCCGTAGTTGATGCGGACGGTGCTCAGCAGCGCAAAGGCTTCGGGGTCCGCCGCGCGCAGCCGCTCGGACACCGCGAAGCCGTCGACGAACAGCGATTCGCCGCCCGACGCGTGCGCCTTCAGGCAATGCATGAATACCAGACCCGAGAGGGACTGGCGCCAACAGGTATTGGTGTGCGGCCCTTGAAAATCGCACATCGTGGTGCCGACGCTCGGTTGGGGATCGACGCGCACGTTCTCGATGCGGATGTCGCCGGCCGCGTCGCCGTACGGCGAGGGCCGCACCAGTCCGAACAGGGCGCCGACCTCGGCCACCGTCCCCGATTGCACGGGGACGCCGTGCAGCAAGGCGAAACCGTAGTCGAGCACCTGGCGATAGAGCGCCAGCCGGCCCGCGTCGCTGCCGCGCGCCCGCTGGTACGACAGCCGGGGTGGAGACCCGGAAAGCGACCCGTCCCAGTGGATAACCGGGCGCCGCCGCCGGACGCGCTCGGCCGACGAATAGCAGTGGCGGCGCAGCCAGGCGGCCCCGAAGTTCGTGGCGTCGCTCCCGGGCGACCAGGTGACGCGCAGGTCGCCGTCGTCGGTCACCTCGACCGCGGCCGGCGCGATGTCGGCGGGACGGTCGGGCCGGACGAATCGCTCGCTTCCGGCCGCGCGGTCGGGAAACGCCGGGAAATAGCGCGAATGTCGCAACCAGACCGAATGGAAGGCGCTGCGGTGTCCGTCGCGCCAACGAACGATTACCCGGCCGTCCTCGCGTCCGGCCCATTGAATCGTCGTGCGATCATCGCGATCGATCGTCGCCTCGTGCCCCATGACCCCCGCCCAATCAATCGGGTCGTACGCCATATTAGCGTCAATCCTCGCAAAGTGTGATCCAATTGCAAGCACCGCCGAAAGATGTCCGGGGCACGTTGGCGGGATGGCGGCGGCGGGCTCGGTCTTGCGCCCGGGCAACGCGACGAATAGCCTTGTAGGCGGGCCGCCGTTTCGACAGAGTTCGGACTGCGGTCGGGGCGTATGGGAATTCCCGGATGGCCTACGAGAAGCAGTACAGCGATGCGGTGCGGGCCAGCGTGGAGACGGTCTACGGCGCGGGTTTCCTCTCGCCCGGCGGCGCGGCGGAGGTCGGGCACATTCTCGACGGGCTCGCCATCGAGGGCCGCGACGTTCTCGATCTCGGCTGCGGTCCCGGCGGCGCCGCCGTGGCGTTGGCCGGCGATCTCGGGGCCGGGCGTGTTCTCGGTATCGATGTCGATGCCGGCACGCTCCAGCGCGCGGCGGAAACGGTGGCGGCCGCCGGGCTGGCCGACCGGATTACCCTGAAGCTGGTCGAACCGGGACCGCTGCCCCTGCCCGACGGGTCTTTCGACGTGGTCTTCAGCAAGGACGTGATCGCCCACGTCACCGACAAGGACACACTCTATGGCGAGATATTGCGGGTCCTGCGGCCTGGGGGCGCCTTCGCCGGCAGCGACTGGATGAGGGGCGGCGACGGACCGCTATCGAAG
>JAZFQW010000384.1:0-2013 GCA_036445335.1 Alphaproteobacteria bacterium
GTACCCGGAATCTTGAGCCGCGAAGCCCGCGGCCTGTGGCTCGAGATTCCGGATCGCTGACTTTTCTAGCCAAATCAAAGATTTGGAGAAATGTCGCGTCCGGAATGACGCAATTGTAAACAGGCCCTAGCCATTTGTCTCTTCTATGCGGTCTTGCGGTCATGCAGGAGGGACCCCTTCGTAGCATCTTGATTCTTTACTGCCGGTCTCCAGACACCTGTGCCCGGGTCTTTGCCCTTCATGCTAAAAAATAGGTAAATTGCGCGTTGATTCTTCACGAAAGTGTTATAGTTATTGATCAATCCATCCTTAACCTTGACCCGCAAGCAAATCGACGCAGGCCCGCCGTGGGAATCACCGAACCCGACGTCACCCTGACCGATTATGCCCTGACCGCCGAATGCGCCGCGTTCGCGATTTTGCTGCTGCGACGGCCGGACGCCCTGGGGTCGCTGCGCGGCTGGTTCGCGGTGTTCTTCGCCGCGCTGGCGGCGGCATCGCTGTTCGGCGGCACGGTGCACGGGTTCTTCGCCGCGACCGACACCGCCGCGGGCCGCGCCCTGTGGTCGGCGACCCTGCTGGCGATCGGCGCGGCGGCGCTGGCGGCATGGATCATCGCCGCCCGGGTGCAATTTTCGCCGCCGGTGGCGCGCGCCCTGGCCCTGGCCGCCGCGGTCGGGTTCGCCGTCTACGCCGTACTGGTCCTGTTCGTCACCCAGGCGTTCATGGTCGCCATCGCCGGATCGGTGCCGGCCAGCCTGTTCCTAGTGGTGGTTCTGGCGCTGGCCTACCGGCGGCGGCGCGACCGCCGCCTGCTCGTCGGATCGGTCGGCGTGGCGCTGACCCTCGTCGCCGGCGTCCAGCAGCAACTCGGCATCGGCGTTCATCCGACCTACTTCAACCACAACGCGGTCTTCCACGCGATCCAGGCGATCGCGCTGTTGTTGATTTTCTTAAGCAGTCGGGCGGTAGCATCGGCGTCGGCGCAATCGGACCGAGCGAGGCGACAATGCTGACCCGACGCAAGCTTCTCCAGACGACGATGGCGGCCCAGGCGGCGCTGATCCTGCCGGCCGGCTGCGCCTACAAAACACCACTAGCCTCCGGGCCCTGGGTCAACGACATCCATTCCAAGCTCAACCGCACCCCGGTGCGGTGGATCCACCGACCGACCTCCACCGAGGCGCTTCAGGCCATTGTCCGCGACGCCGACCGCGCCGGCCGGTACTTGAGCATCGCCGGCGGCCGCCACGCCATGGGTGGTCAGCAGTTCGTCACCGACGGCGATCTGGTCGACACGACGGCGATGGACCGGGTGGTGCGGTTCGACCGCGACGCCGGCCTGATCGAGGTCGGGGCCGGCATCCAGTGGCCGGGCCTGTTCGACTGGCTGGTCGCGGCGCAGGCCGGCGATCCACGGCCGTGGACCTTCCGGCAGAAGCAGACCGGCGCCGACCGGCTGAGCATCGGCGGCGCGCTGGCGGCCAACGTCCATGGCCGCGGCCTGACCTTCAAGCCGTTCATCGCCGACATCGAGTCATTCGTGCTGGTCGGCGCCGACGGCGAGGCCCGGCGGTGCAGCCGGCGCGAGAATCCCGAGCTGTTCGCGCTGGCGGTCGGCGGCTACGGGCTGTTCGGCGCCGTCGCCACGGTCACGCTGCGGCTGGTGCCGCGCCGCAAGGTCGAGCGGGTGGTCGAGATCGCCGACGCCGACGGCGTGGCGGACGCCTTCGCCGAGCGGATCGCCGCCGGCTATCTGTACGGCGATTTCCAGTTCTCGACCGACCAGGCCTCCGACGGCTTCCTCCGGAGCGGCGTGTTCTCGTGCTACAGGCCGGTCGACGACGCGACGTCGATCCCCACGGACCAGAGGCGTCTGTCGGCGGAGGACTGGACCGACCTGCTGTATCTCGGCCACGCCGACCGTGCGCGCGCCTACGAGCGCTACGCCGACTATTACCTGACGACGTCGGGCCAGGTGTACTGGTCGGACAGCCAGCAGATGAGCACCTA
>JAZFQW010000385.1:0-9030 GCA_036445335.1 Alphaproteobacteria bacterium
TGTTGCCGTTGGCGGCGGAATAGAGCATGGCGAAGCCGATCCCCGCGACGCCGCAGATCAGCAGCACCAGCAGCCAGTTGAGCTGGATGATCTTCTCGCCCAGGCCGAGCTCGGACCGGCCGAAATACAGCGGCTCGTCGCGCATCGCCACTAGGAGCCTGTGGTGCCGGCGTCGGCGACGATGCGCCGCGCGGAGTTGCGCAGCTGGCACTCGCGCAGCAGGTCGCGGGCGATCGGCGCCGCCTTGCGGCTGCCGCCGCCGCCGTGCTCGACCACCACCGCGGTGGCGTATTGCGGCGCCTGGATCGGCGCGAAGCCGATGAACAGCGCGTGGTCGCGCCGCTCCCACGGCAGGTCCTCGTTCTTGGTCACGCCGGCGGCGCGCTCCTCAGGAGTGATGCGGCGCACCTGCGAGGTGCCGGTCTTGCCGGCCATGCGCATGTGCTCGATGTTGATCTGCGACCCGCGCGCCGTGCCGCGGCGGCCCGACGTGACTTCGATCATCCCCTCCAGCACGATCGCCATCGCGTGGTCGGACACCCCGATCGACGGCGCCTCGGGGACCGCGCCGGCCGCCTGGCCGGCGGTCGCGGCGTCGCCGTCGGCGGCGTCGCCCGGGGCGCCGATCCGCCGCGTAATGTGCGGCGTCACCGCCCTGCCGCCATTGGCGATGCGCGCCGTCATCATCGCCAGCTGCAGCGGCGTGGTCAGCACGAAGCCCTGGCCGATCGCGGTCACCAGGGTCTCGCCACCCTGCCACCGCTCGCCGATATTGGCCAGCTTCCAGCCGCGGGTCGGCATCACGCCGGGGCTTTCGCCGGGCAGGTCGATGCCGGTCTGCTGGCCGATGCCGAAGCGCTGCGCCATCTCGGCGATCCGGTCGATCCCGACCTCCTTGGCCAGGTTGTAGAAATAGACGTCGCAGGACTGCGCGATGCCCTGCACCATCTGCAGCCGCCCGTGGCCGCCGCGCTTCCAGCAATGGAACCGGTGGTTGCCCAGCACCATCGAGCCGTTGCAATAGACGGAGAAGCTGGGGTCGACGACGCCGGCCTCCAGCGCCGCCATCACTACCATGACCTTGAAGGTCGAGCCCGGCGCGTACTGGCCGGTGATCGTCTTGTTGGTCATCGGGTGATACGGGTCGTTGATCAACGTGCTCCAGGCCGCGGTTTCGATGCCCAGGGTCATCACGTTGGGGTCGAAGCTGGGGCTGGCGGCGAGCGCGTAGATCTCGCCGGAGCGCACGTCCATGGTGACCGCCGAGGCGCTGAACTCCTCAGACAGCCGCTGTTGCGCGAAGCGCTGCAGGCCGGCATCGATGGTCAGCTGAAGTTCCGCGCCCTGGGTACCCTCGGACCGGCTGAGCTCGCGGATCACCCGGCCGACGGCGTTGACCTCGACCCGGCTGGTGCCGGCACCGCCGCGCAGAACGCCCTCGTGCTGCTTCTCGATGCCGGTCTTGCCGATACGGAAGCCCGGCAGCGTCAGCACCGGGTCGTCGGTCAATTCGGCTTCCGACACCGCGCCGACATAGCCAAGCAGGTGGGCGGTCGCCGCGCCTGACGGATAGTGCCGCAGCTCGCCGACTTCGATCGACAGGCCGGGCAGTTCCGGCGCGTTGACCTCGACGCGCGAGACTTGCCGCCAGGTCAGGTTCTCGCGCACGGTCACCGGCACGAAGCCCGGCCGCCGGGCGACGTCGCGCACCACCTGCTGCCAATCGGACTCGCTCAGCGGCACGATCTCGTTCAGCTTGGTCAAGGTCGCCTGGACGTCGCCCGCCTGCTCGGGGACCAGGACCACTCGAAAATTCTGGTCGTTGACCGCCAGCGGCTCGCCGAACCGGTCGAAGATCAGGCCGCGCGACGGCGCCAGCAGGCGCATGTTGATGCGGTTTTCCTCCGCGAGCATGCGGAACCGCTCGCTTTCGGTCACCTGCAGAAAGTACATCCGCCCGGCCAGCGTGCCGACCAGCCCCAGCTTGAGCGCCGACAGCACCGCCGCGCGGCGGGTCAGACTGCGGAAACGGTCGGAATCGCGGTCCATCGCCATCCTAGGCCGGCCGCAGGAAACCGCGCTGGACCTGCATCAGCAGCCAAGCGAACAGCGGGAACAGCGCGATGGTGATCAGCCCGCTGAACAGGGCCGGCGACAGGCGCAGCGCGGCGCCGCTGTAAAGGCTGAAGACCACCCACTCCAGCAGCGAGGCGAGCAACTGAACGACCACGAAGCCGCACCACAGAGCGACGAACGAGCGGCCGACCATCAAGTGACGCTGGGTGAACACCAGCCCGTGGCACAACAGAAACGCGAAGGAATGCACGCCCAGCGGCGCGCCGGTCAGCAGGTCCAGCAGCAGCCCGGCAAGGAACACCACGACGAACGGCAGCAGGTCGGGCCGGTAGATCGCCCAGTAATAGATGCCGATCATCGGCAGCAGCGGCGCGACCGCGCCGTACGACCTGATCGGCAGCGGCGTGACGCTCACGAGCACCAGCATCAGCACCGCCAGCGACGGTGTGGCGCTGCGGGCGATGGCGTCGAGACGCTGCCAAACGAGCGGCGTCACCAGTCGTATCCCGGGTGCGCCAGCATCTCACCGCCGCTGGTGCCGGGGCGGAAGTCGGTGATGCGGACGAACTCGACGCGGTCGAGGTCCTCCACCGGCTCGACCCGCACCAGCCCGTCGGCCATCGCCGCCACGGTGCCCACCGACAGCCCGGCCGGGAACATGCCGCCGTGCCCCGAGGTGTAGATCCGGTCGCCGACGCGGATGTCGACATCGGGCGGCAGGTACAGGATCTGCGGCTGGGCGGAGTTGTCGCCGGCCAGCACCGCGCGCTGGCGCGTGCGCTCGACGACCACCGGGATGCGGGCGTTGAGATCGGTGATCAGCAGAATCCGCGCCGACCGCTCGCCGGTCTGCACCACCCGGCCGATCAGCCCGCTCGGCCCCATCGCCGCCTGACCGTCCTTCAGCCCGTTCTGCGCGCCCAGATTGACCGACAGGCTGCGGACGAAGGCGCCGCTGTTGTCGCCGATCACTCGCGCGGTCAGGTAGGCGTGCGCCGCCTCGGGGCGATAGTTCATCAGCGTTCGCAGGCTGAGATTCTCCGCCTCCAGACGAAAGGCCGCCTGGCGGAACTGTTGCAGCGCCAAGGTTTCCGCCCTCAACGCCTCGTTCTCGGCGCTCAGTCTGACCAACTGCTGAACATCCTCGGCGATCTCGCCAATGGTATCGGCAGGGGCGGAAAAGGCCTCCAGGATGGGCGCGAACGCGTCGGTGACTCGCGCCCTGACGCCGTCGACCGCCACGGTGTCGACCCGGCCCATCACCATCAGAGCGATCGCCGCCATGATCAGCAGCAAGAAGGAGAAACGGTGCGCGAACGCCCTGAGCGCCGCGATGCGAACCACGGATCTGGTTCGTTGCATCACCGATCGAGTCCTTGTCGCCCTCCAAGTTGACAACGCCCGATGGCTGCCTTTGGCATGGCGTTAACCATCGGATGGCTCACGAATCAGATACCATACCCGATATTCTAGTACATATTTATTAACACATTTCGAAAGTTCTTCTTCTCCTCCAGCGCCCGGCCGGTGCCCAGCACGACGCATGACAGCGCGTCGTCGGCGATCGACACGGGCAGTCCGGTGGAGTGCCTGACCACGAAATCGAGATTGCCCAACAGGGAGCCGCCGCCGGTCAGCACGATGCCCTTGTCGACGATGTCGGCGGCCAGTTCCGGCGCGGTGTGCTCCAGCGCGACCTTGATCGCCTCGACGATCGCGCCGACCGGCTCCGACAAGCTCTCGGAGACCTGCCGCTCGGAGATCACCAGCTCCTTGGGCACGCCGTTCATCAGGTCGCGGCCCTTGATCTCGAGCACCCTGCCCTCGCCGTCCTCTGGCGGGCAGGCGGACCCGATCTCCTTCTTGATGCGCTCGGCCGACGCCTCTCCGACCAGCAGGTTATGGTTGCGCCTTATGTAGGCGATGATCGCCTCGTCCATCTTGTCGCCGCCGACGCGCACCGAGCGGGAATAGACGATGCCCCCCAGCGACAGCACCGCGACTTCGGTGGTGCCGCCGCCGATATCGACGACCATCGACCCGGTCGGCTCGGTCACCGGCAGGCCGGCGCCGATCGCCGCGGCCATCGGCTCCGCGATCAGCCCGACCTTGCAAGCGCCCGCCGATTCCGCCGATTCCTGGATCGCCCGCCGCTCCACCGCGGTCGAACCGGACGGCACGCAGATGATCACCTGCGGGCTGGCGAAGCTGCGCCGGTTGTGCACCTTACGGATGAAATGCTTGATCATTTCCTCCGCGACCTCGAAGTCGGCGATGACGCCGTCGCGCAACGGCCGGATCGCCTGGATGTTGCCCGGCGTGCGGCCCAGCATCTGCTTGGCCTCGTCGCCGACCGCCAGCACGTGGGTCTTGCCGCGCCGCGTGGCGATGGCGACCACCGATGGTTCGTTGAGGACGATGCCACGGCCCTTGACGTACACCAGCGTGTTCGCGGTGCCGAGATCGATGGCCATATCGGCCGACAGGAACCCTAGAAGATTGGCGAACATTTGACCCGTGTGCTTGTTACCGTCTCAGACTTCGAAACGTGACCGGCGGCATCGCGTGACCGCACCGCCGGGGGGTGATCCAAGACCGGCCACCGCTCATGCCGTGAGCGCGGCCGGCGCTGTCTTCTGCCGTTTTACCAGCAATTTGTTAAGAGCATGGATATACGCCCGGGCGGAGGCGACCAAAGTGTCGTAATCGGCGCCCTGGCCGACCACGGTCATGCCGTTCTCCTCGAGACGGACCGTGACCTCCGCCTGGGCGTCGGTGCCGCCTGTGACCGCGTGCACCTGGTAGAGCTGCAGTCGCGCGTCGTGCGGGACCAGTTCGCTGATCGCCCGGAACAGCGCGTCGACGGGGCCCGACCCGGTGGTCTGCGCCCACTTGGTCTCGTCGCCGATCTGCAGGACGATCTGCGCCGACTGCGGTCCGATCGATCCGGCCATGACGCCCAGCGAGACGAATCGGATGTGGTCGTTGGCGGCGGACAGCTCGTCGTCGACGAGCGCGATGATGTCCTCGTCGTAGATGTCCTTCTTCTTGTCCCCCAGGTCCTTGAAGCGCGCGAACGCGTCTTGGAAAGCGTTGTCGCCAATCTCGCCGAATCCCAGCTCCTTCAACTTGGACCGGAAGGCGTTGCGCCCGGAGTGCTTGCCCATCACCAGGTTCGATTTCACCAGCCCGACCGACTCCGGGGTCATGATCTCGTAGGTCCCGGCGTGCTTCAGCATGCCGTCCTGGTGGATGCCGCTCTCGTGGGCGAAGGCGTTGGCGCCAACGACGGCCTTGTTGGGCTGAACCGTGAAGCCGGTGACGCCGGCGACCATGCGCGAGGCGCGGGTGATCAGTTCGGTGCGGATGCCGGTGGTGTAGGGCAGCGCGTCGTGGCGGGTGCGCAGCGCCATGACGATCTCTTCCAGCGCGGCGTTGCCGGCGCGTTCGCCCAGCCCGTTGATCGTGCATTCGACCTGGCGGGCGCCGGCGTCGACTGCCGCCAGCGAATTGGCCACGGCCAGACCCAGGTCGTTGTGGCAGTGGGCCGACAGCGTGATCCGGTCGGCGCCGGGAACGCGCTCGCGCAGCATGGTGAAGATGGCGGAGAACTCCGCCGGCACGGCGTAGCCGACGGTATCGGGGATATTGATCGTCGTCGCCCCGGCCTTGACCGCCGCCTCGACACAGCGGCACAGGAACTCCGGCTCGGTGCGCGAGCCGTCCTCGGCGCTCCACTCGACGTCGTCGGTGAAGCGGCGGGCGTGGGCGACGCTGTCGGCGACCGCGTCCAGCACCGCGTCGGGCGCCATCTGCAGCTTGAATTCCATGTGCAGCGGGCTGGTCGAGATGAAGGTGTGGATGCGCGGCCGGGCGGCGCCTTCCAGCGCTTCGGCGGCGCGGTCGATATCGCGCCTGGTCGCCCGCGCCAGGCCCGCCACGACGGAGTCCCGCACCGTGCGGCCGACCTCGCGGACCGCCTCGAAATCGCCGTTGGAGGCGATCGGGAAACCGGCCTCGATGACGTCGACGCCCATCTCCTCCAGCATCGTCGCGATTCGCAGCTTCTCCTCCAGATTCATGGAGGCGCCGGGCGACTGCTCGCCGTCGCGCAAGGTGGTATCGAAGATGACGATGCGGCTCGACACGTCCTGACCGCTGCCGCTCTGGTGTGCCTTGCTGCCCATGGGACCTGCTCCTCGACCCTCGATATGTCTGCTCGCGTACGATCCGCCGGCTGTCCCCCGAACGGCTGCGTCCGGTTTCCCTCCGGAGTCGCGCTATCGCGTCCAGGGGCCACTAAGTCGAAGCAGCAGCCCGTCGTTCGTGAGGAGCGGGAGGAGCGCCGCCGGGCGATCGACCACCGCGGTAAACACCGCGATGGCAGGGATTTCGCAGCCCTTAATCGATCGCGGCACCGCCACGACAGATCCCCTCCAAACTCGGCCCATCATGGACCGCGTTCGCCGTCAACTTGCAGTAATTAAGGTTAACAAAGACTGAAGACGACACCGTGTACGCATTTTTTATGTCTAGGCGGAACGCCCGACCCGTGCAACGATTTTCCTGAGGAATCCGCCGCCGCCGGCGCCGCTGCAGGGGCGCGGCCGCGGGCGGCCGATGCCGGGTCAGGCGGCGGCGCCCCGCAGCGGGATCGTCAGCAGCGGCAGCAGGCGCCCTGGGATCGCGTCGGACGGCGCTGCGCCCGCCCGGACCGCGCCGTGCGCGGCATAGAACGCCACCGCGCCGGGGTCGCTGAGAATGGTCACGCGGCGACAGTCAAGGCGACGCGCCCGGGCCAGCGCGTCCACCATCAGCGCCTGGCCGATGCCCCGCCGCTGCGCCGGCGGATCGACGAACAGCATGGCGAGATCGAAGTCCTCGCCGTCGATTTCGAAGGCGTAGAACCCGAATCGGTCGCCGTCGCCACCGCCCGCGACCAGAACCCTGCCCTCGGCGATGGTCTTCGCGACGACGGTCAACGGTCCGCGGCAGCGTTCCAGGAACGCCGCGTCGTAGCCCCAGACCGCCTTGGCGCGCAGGGCGAGGTCGGACAGCGCCGGCGCCTCGTCGACGGTGGCGGGACGGATGGCGAAGCGCGCACGCGACGTATCCGGCATACTCGGCCCCTCCCGTTGCGGCGGCGTCGATGCAAGTCGGGAGATCGTGCGCCGTCGCGTCCGGCGGTGGTGATAGCACCGACACGATCCACGGATCAAAGCCCGACCGCGTGCCGCGGCATACTTCTCCGGCCGCGTATCCTTTGCCGGTCGGTGGACCGTATTACAGGTAGAACTTCACATCCTGGAGCGCGGCCCATGTTGATCTACCACGACGACGAGGCGTCCCCGAACTGCTTGAAGACGAAGATCCTGCTGTACGAGCTGGACGCCGAGTTCGAGCAGGTCAGCCACGATTTCCGGCGCGGCGATCTGCGCAAGGAGCCGTTCATCGGCAAATTTCCCAACGCCAAGGTGCCGGCGCTGGAGGACGGCGATATCGGCATCGCGGAATCGGCCGCGATCGCCCTCCACCTCGCCGCCAGGTTCGACCGCTTCCTGCCCCGGGAGCCGGCCGCCAAGGCGCATGCCTACCAGGCCGTCGCGCTCGAGGCCGCCCTGCTGGCACCGACCATCGGCGGCCAGGGCCTGTTCGGCGAGCTCGGCAAGCCCGAGGGCGACCGCGACATGGGGCGAATCGAGTCCCTCACCGCCGAGGCCAGACGGGTGGGCGACGTATTGGCGCGGCTGCTCGCCGACGGCCGCGACTATTTCGCGGGCTCCTACAGCATCGCCGACATGCAGTTGTTTCCCGGGCTTTACAAGACCGTGAAACACGGCCTCATCGACTCGCCGCCACTGGCCGCCTGGGCCGAACGGGTGGCGCGGCATTCCAACGTCGCCAGAGCCATGGCGGAATACCCGGCGTACCGCGACTGAATGCGGGATAGACTCCCGGGATGACCTCGCTCGTCAGCCTGCAGGGAGACCTCGGCGTCGCGCGGCGCCGCTTCTTGGCGGCCATCGGGTCCCACCGGGCGCGGCTGCATCGCTATTGCGCGCGCATGACCGGCTCGGCACTGGACGGCGAGGATCTGGTCCAGGAGACGCTTGCCCAGGCCTATTTCAAGCTGCCACTGCTGCAACGGGATCGGCCGATCGAGCCGTGGCTGTTTCGGATCGCCCACAACAAATGCATCGACTTCCTGCGGCGGCGGCGCCGCGCGCCCGCGCCGGCGCCAGACCCGGCCGACCGGTCGGAGGTCCCGGACGGCCTGTCCATCGACACCGGCGATCGGGTCGCCGGGGCGCTCAAGGTGGCGGTGATGGAACTGCCGCCGATGGAGCGGGCGTGCCTGCTGCTGAAGGAGGTCTTCGGCTACTCGCTGGCGGAGGTCGCCGAGATCGCCGGCAGCACCGAGGGTGGCGTCAAGGCCGCGCTGCATCGCGGGAGGACAAAAATGAAGAAGCGACGTCCGGACATCGACCGGCCGGCGCCGGCGATGGACAAGGAACGGCTGCTGCGGGCCTACGTCGAGCGCTTCAACCGGCGCGACTGGGAGGCGGTCCGCGACCTCATCCGCGCCGACGCGCGCCTGGAGGTGATCGGCGCGGCGGAAGCCTCCGGCCACGCGTTCATCCGGTCGACCTACTTCGGCAACTACGAGCGACTGTCGGTCCCTTGGCGGATGAGCGTGGGCACCGTCGATGGCGAGCGCGTGGTCGTCTGCGCCGAGCTGATCGACGGCACCTGGACACCACGGTCGGCGATCCGCATGGTCGTCACCGACGGCGCCATCGCGCGCATCCGGGACTACTTCCACGTCGAGTACCTGTTCGCCGACGCGTCGCTTTAGTGTCGCCCGGGCCATGACCGGATGCGGCTCAGTTAATACCAAGGATCGCTGATAATGACCCATTTGACCGGGTTCCCTTGACCGCTCGTCAGGCGCGG
>JAZFQW010000386.1:0-2312 GCA_036445335.1 Alphaproteobacteria bacterium
GGCGTCCTGTTAGAGGCGCTGGCGGCGTTGCCGCCGGACATCTACTGGCGCCTGATTCATATCGGCGGTGGCGAGTTGCTGCCGGCACTGCGTCGGCGTGCCGAGGCGCTGGGCCTGCAACGACGGATCGAGTGGCGCGGCGCGCAGGACCAGGATGCGGTCATCCAGGCCTACCGGGCGGCCGACCTGTTCGTGCTGGCGTCCCGGGTGGCGGCCAGCGGCGACCGCGACGGATTGCCCAACGTGCTGATGGAGGCGCAGGCGACTGGCCTGGCCTGCCTGTCGACCCGGGTGTCCGCGATCCCAGAACTGATCGACGACGGGCGGACCGGCCGGCTGATTGCGCCCGACGACTCGGCGGGACTGGCGGCGTCGTTGGCGACGCTGATCGGCGATCCGGCCGCGCGGCTGAGCCTCGGTGCGGCCGGCGCCACGCGCGTCCGACGGGCGTTCGCCTTCGACCGCGGGCTCGACCGCCTGGCGGTGAAATTCGGGCTGGCGAGCGAGCGGCGCGCCCAGCCGGCATGAGGGTCGCCTTCTATGCCCCGATGAAGCCGCCGGACCACCCGGTGCCGTCGGGGGACCGGCGGATGGCACGACTGCTGATGGCGGCGTTGGAGCGGGGCGGCCACGACGTGGTCCTGGCGTCGCGCCTGCGCAGCTGGGACGACGCGACGCGGCCGGGACGGCAGGCGCGGCTGCGTGCGATCGGCCGGCGCACCGCGCGACGGCTGATCGACCGCTGGCAGGCCACTCCACGGCCGCCGGAGGCCTGGTTCACCTATCACCTGTACCACAAGGCGCCGGATTGGATCGGGCCGCCGGTCAGCGCGGCGCTGGGCATCCCCTACGTCGTCGCCGAGGCGTCGTATGCGGCCAAACAGGCGGGCGGGCACTGGGCCGACGGTCACGCCGCGAGCGCCGCGGCGATTCGCCGCGCCGACGCCGTTCTGGCGATGTCGGCGGTCGATCGCCAGGGGCTGGAGCGGCTGACCGGCGATCCCGCCAGGCTCCACCGGCTCGACGCGTTCGTCGATACCGCGCGCTATGTGGCGGCGGCCGCGCGCCGCGACGACGAGCGGCGGCGCTGGTGGGGCGGCGTTCCGGGGCCTTGGCTGCTGGCGGTCGGGATGATGCGCCGCGGCGACAAGCTGGACTCCTATGGCGTGCTGGCCGACGCGCTGGGCGAACTGACGACGCTCGATTGGCGGCTCGCCCTGGTCGGCGACGGCCCGGCCCGGGACGAAGTGGTCGGCGCCTTCGACCCCGCGCGCTGCCGCGCGCTCGGCGCGTGCGGCGGCGACGCGCTGGCCGGCCTTTACGCCGCCGCCGACCTGATGGTCTGGCCGGCGATCAACGAGGCCTACGGCATGGCGATGCTGGAGGCCCAGGCGACCGGACTTCCGGTCGTCGCTGGAGCGTCCGGCGGCGTCCCGGAGATCGTCACCGACGGCGTAACCGGGCTGTTGGCGCCGCCCGGCGACGCCGCCGCCTTCGCCGTCGCGGTCCGCGGGCTGTTGCAGGATCCGCCGCGCCACGCCGCCATGGGCAGGGCGGCGGCGGCCGCAGCGGCACAGCGGCACGGCATCGACCGCGCCGCCGCCCGGTTGAGCGACATCCTGCGCCGGGTGCGGGCATGACCGACCTGCTGGTGCTGCGTCACGGCCCGACCGCTTGGACCGAGTCCGGAAGCCTCCAGGGCCGGGCCGACCCGCCGCTGTCGCCCGCGGGCCGGGAGCTGGTGCGGCGGTGGCGCGTGCCGGCCGAATTCGCCGCCTTCGGCTGGCTGTCGAGCCCGCTGTGCCGCGCCGTCGAAACCGCCCGTCTGTTGGGCGGCGAGCCCGACCCCGACCCCCGGTTGATCGAGATGGACTGGGGAGAATGGCAAGGCCGGCGGCTGGACGAGCTGCGCGCCGACCCGGACACCGGCATCGCCGCGAACGAGGCGCGCGGGCTGGACTTCCGCCCGCCCGGCGGCGAATCGTACCGGATGGTGCAGGACCGGCTGCGCGGCTTCCTCGCCGACTGCGCGGCGTGCGGCGCCCCGGCGATCGCCGTGTCCCACAAGGGGGTCATTCGCGGGCTGTACGCGCTGGCCACCGGCTGGACGATGACCGGGCCGCCGGTCGACCGGCTGCGCGACGACGCCTGCCACCTGTTCCAGGCGCTGGCGGACGGGCGCGCCGGTGTCGGACGCCTCAATATTCCGCTGGCGCAATGAAAATTCTGATCCATGTCCAGCACCTACTGGGCATCGGCCATGCCAGACGCGCGGCGCTGATCGCCCGCGCGCTGGCCGAAAGCGGGCTGGA
>JAZFQW010000387.1:0-3990 GCA_036445335.1 Alphaproteobacteria bacterium
GCGCCGCGCGGCGTTCCTGCCCTGTCGGCGCGACAGCGCCGCGCAGACCGTGGCCAGTGTGAGAAGTGCGGGCTAGCCGGACGCCGTCGAGCCGCGCCAGCTCCTCGCCCAGGAAGGCCGCCAGCGCGCCCATGCCGGACCGCCCGGCCTTGGCCTCGGCGTCGGCGTTGTAGTTGGTGTTGGTGTTGACGTCGTAGGTGTAGTGGACGCCGTCGGCGTCGGTGATGAATTCGATGCCGGCCACCTCGATGCCGTTGGCCGCCAGGAAGCGCTCGTACGGTGCGATCAGCGCCCGGTCGATGCGGTCGACGATGGTGAAGGTCGGCACCGGCGGCCCGCCTTCGACCGCGCAGACGTCGGCCGGGCACAGCTCGAATCCGTTGCTGGTGTCGACCCTGACGGCGTAGAAGAACCGCCCGCCGATGAACTCCGCCCGGGTGATGAACGGCTCCGGCGCCGCGACATAGTCCTGGACCAGCGCGACGCCGTCGATCGGCGGCGCGTAGGCGTCGGACTCGACATGCGCGATCAGCGCCCGCGCATCGGCGAACAGCCGGACGCCGTGGCCCTTTCCGCCGCGGCCGGGCTTCAGCATCACCGGCCCCGGCGCGAACGCCCGTGCCGCCGTCGCGATCGCCGAACGGCCCACCGCGACGATACTGCGCGGCGTGCGGATGCCCTGGGCGTTCAGCGCGGCGTACTGCCTGGTCTTGCTGATCTCCAGCTCCAGCGCGCGGCTGGAATTGATGACGCGCCGGTCGTGCAGCTCGAGCCAGGCGAGCACCGCGGCGGTCAGTTCCGGCGCGCGATCGTGGTCGCGGGTATAGGACGATGCGCTCATCCGGTTGTAGAACACGCCGTCGGGCGGCACCGCGCCCAGATCGACCGTGCCCTCGTTCAGAAACCACTCCTCGTAGGGCAACCCCTGTTCGGCGAACGCCGTGCGCAACGGCCCCAGCCAGGCGGCGTTCTCATGCAGGACATAGATCTTCGCCATGCGCCGGGCCCTTTCCGCGCAACAGAGCCGTAAAAATGTGATTATTACAAGATATATGCGGCTTTGAGCGGTTCAATACATATTATTCTTGTGCAACCAGCCCTGGCGCGACGGGGCGGCGGATGGCGCGCCATCCGCCGCCCGGATCACTCCGCCGCGACGATCAGGTAGTCCGGCTCCAGGTACAGGAACCCGATCTGCAGCATCCGGAACAACCGTCCCGGCCGTGGCGACGAGCCCTGGTCGAAATCGCTGAGGCCGATCACGGCCACAGCCGGACCGCCGCGTCCGGCCTGGAAGACGTGGGTGCTGATGCCCAGGTCGAAGGCGTCGGCCAGCCGCTGCTTGCGCCGCAGCGGCACGTAATCGGCGACCGCATCCGCGACCGCCGACGCCGCCTCGCGGGCGGTCTCGCGATCGTCGTAGACGAGCGCGATCAGGGCGATCTCGTCGGAACCGTCCTGCCGGTCGGCCACCGCCGCCAGGCGGTAAAACGGCAACCCGCCGTCCATCCGGCTCAGCAACTCGTCGGCGAAGGCGGACAGCTGCTGGTCGGAGGCGAACGGCCCCAGCTTGCGCGAGCTCACGCCAGCGGCGGTGAATCGGACGTTGCTGAACAGGGCGCGCACCAGCACGCCGTCGAACCGCCGCTGGTCGGTGATCGCCGCCGCGGCCGCCTGGACGTAGGGATCGTCGGCCAGCGACGGCATGTTGCCCTGCCTGGCCTCGATTACGTCCTCGATCAGGGTCCAGTCGCGGCTGCCCGCCAGGGCGCCGGTCAAGCCGGCGATGCGCGCGGCGAAGCCGTGCTGGACGCCGAACGGGTCGGACGGCTTGAAGCCCAGCGGGTCCGGACCGTCGATCGCGTCGACCCGCACCTCGAAGTCGTCGAACCGGTGCCACACCGGGACGCCGCCGACGATCTCGACCGCGAAGTCGCGATCGGCCAGCGCGGTGGCCATCGCACCGAGGTCGGTCAGCTCCGGCCCGCCGCCCAGCACGACGGCGGCGGCCGGTGGTCCGCCGACCGCGACCGCCCGGTCGACGGCGAACCAGTCGATCCCCAGGACCGCCGGGAAATTGCGGAACGCGCTGGACGATCCGCCGGACTGCCGCGCCACCGCCTCGGCCGGCAGTTCGTTGTCCAGGTTCAGCGGGTCCAGGTCGACCCGCGACAACGCCGTGGACCAGTCCTGGAATGCCGCGTCGTCCATGGCGTCGAGCGCCGCCACGCTGTCGGGCGAGGCGACCCCGCCGGCGCGCTCCAGGGCGCGGTAGTCGACATAGTCAGCGATCACCGGGCCGGCGCGGACCCGGTTGGTGTCGGGCACCGCCGCCAGCATGTCCATCAGGTTGTCGAAGTCTTCGCGCGCGTCCTGACCGCTGGCTGCGGCGGCATACGCCGCGACCAGCGCGGCCAGCATGATGGCGGGTAACGGGGATAGGCGTCTCATTGGCGACCTCCTGTCGAGTCCGGACTGCCGCGGCAGCCCGAGCGTGCACTCATCGGCACGCATTTATCGTTGTTTTGTCTATAATTACATATTTCCCCCGGTTGCGCTCGGAGTCAATGTCGAGGGTGGCCGGACCGAAGCCCCAACAGGCGCGCGAATGGCGAACCGCGCCGAACGTCGGCGGTGGGACTCCCGAAAATCAACGCCGCAATGCGTCGATCGTGGACGGCGAAAAACGAGACCGACCTTTCGGTCCGATCAATATAGAAACAAGGGCTTGCCGTGCACGCGGCGAATGATCGGTCGATACGTATTGGAATCGTACAGTTCCGCCACGTCGACCCGCTTTTCTCCCTGAATGCACGTATCGACCGGCACCGTCTCATAGTTGCCGTTGCGAATCGCCATCATCAGACCGGATTGGCCGGCCTCCAGCGACTGGACCGCCATCGTGCCGAAGGCGTTGGCCACCATGCGGTCGAGCGCGACCGGCGACCCCGCGCGCATCAGATAGGCGAGCGACTGGTTGACGATCCCTTGTCCCGTGCGCTGCTTCAGCTCCTCGCCGAGACGCTCTCCGATGCCGCCGAGCTTCCGGTGGCCGTAGGGATCGGGCTTGCCGTGTTCGCTGACATCGCCGCCGGCCATGCGGGCGCCCTCGGACACCACGACCACCGCATAGTTGGACGGGTTGGCGGATTTGTCCTCCATGACCAGGTCCGCCAGCCTGTCGACATCGAAGGGAACCTCGCTGATGAGCACCCGATCCGCCCCAGCCAGATAACCAGAGATCAGCGCCGTCTCGCCGCTGTTCCTGCCGAACAACTCGACGACGGCGATGCGCTCGTGGCTGCCGGTCGGCGTTCGCAGCGCGTCGATGAATTCCACGCTGCGGCTGACCGCGGTGCCGAAGCCGATGCAGTAATCGGTCCCGTAGACGTCGTTGTCCATCGTCTTCGGGCACGACACCACGTTCATGCCTTCCCGGTGCAGCCGCGCGGTATAGGACAGGGTGTCGTCGCCGCCGATGGCGATCAGCGCCCCGATCTCCAGCTTGTCCAGTGCCTCCATGACGTGAGCCGTACAGTCATGTCGTTCGCTGGACTGCGGATCGAACTTTTCGTGCAGATGGTCGGGCAGATCCTTGTGCGCGACGCTGCCGGGGTTGGTGCGCGACGTATGTAGGATCGTGCCGCCGGTCCGATCGATTCCGTGAACGGCGGTGGCGTCGAGCACCATCAGATGCTCCCGAAGCGAACCTTCATCCTCGTGATTGGCGTGAAGCGGCCCTGCCCAACCGCGGCGGAAGCCGACGACCTCCCAGCCGAGCCTCTGGGCCTCCGTGACGACAGCCTTGATGCAGGAGTTGAGGCCGGGGACGTCGCCCCCACCAGTCAAGATGCCTATACGCACGAATCGACCCAATCGCGAATACGCCGTGGACGCCGCTTTGCAGTCACGAGAACAGATGTCGCCTTCATCAATTTTATCCGTCGCCATGGAAATCGCAGTGCGACTCCGCGACCTTACGTGTAATCG
>JAZFQW010000388.1:0-8851 GCA_036445335.1 Alphaproteobacteria bacterium
CAGGCGGGCGACGCCGGCCCCGGCGACCCGAGGATCGGGATCCTCGACCGCGACGACCGCACGAGAGATGCCGGCGTCGACCAGCGCATCGGCGCAGGGCGGCGTCTCGCCGTGATGGCTGCAGGGCTCCAGCGTGACATAGGCGGTGGCGCCGCGCGCCGTGCCGCCGGACGCGGCCACTCGCGCCAGCGCCTCGGTCTCGGCGTGGGGGCGGCCACCGGGGTGGGTCCAGCCGCGGCCGGCGACTCGGCCGTCGGCGACGATCACGCAGCCGACCGCCGGGTTCGGCCAGACGCGACCAAGGCCGCGGCCGGCCAGCGCCAGCGCGATGGCCATGAAACGGTCGTCGTCGGCACGGCCGGTCATATCAGCCGCCCCGACCGCGGTGGCCCGGCCGGCGCAACCATGCCACGGGCCGGCTCAATCGGCCTCGGCCCGAAGCTTCTGGACGAACTCGTTGAAGTCGTCGGGCTCGCGGAAATCGCGGTACACCGACGCGTAACGGACATAGGCGACCTTATCCAGGGTCGCCAGCGCCTTCATCACCATCTCGCCGATCGCCTTGGATGGTATTTCGCTCTCGCCCGAGCTCTCCAGCTGGCGGACCATCGAATTGACGATCCGGTCGACCTTGTCCGCCTCCACCTCGCGCTTGCGCAGCGATATCTCCAGCGACCGCGCCAGCTTGTCGCGGTCGAAGGTCTCGCGCTTGCTGTTGCTCTTCACGACCGTCAGCTCGCGCAGCTGGATCCGCTCGAAGGTGGTGAAGCGGGCGCCGCACCCGGGGCAGTAGCGGCGGCGGCGGATCGCCGAGTTGTCCTCCGTCGGGCGGGAATCCTTGACCTGCGTGTCGTCGTGGCCGCAGAACGGGCATCGCATGGGTGGCGCGCTCCCCGTCCGCGGTCAGCTGCCGGGGTAGACCGGGAAGCGGCCGCACAGCGCCGCCACCTGCGCCTGCACCGATCGTTCCGCGGCGCCGTTGTCGTCGGCGTGTACGGCCAGACCGTCCAGCACCTCCACGATCATTTCGCCGACCTGGCGGAACTCGGCCCGGCCGAAGCCGCGGGTGGTTGCCGCCGGGCTGCCCAGGCGAATTCCCGAGGTCACCATCGGCTTTTCCGGATCGAACGGGATGCCGTTCTTGTTGCAGGTGATCCCGGAGTTCTCCAGGCTCGCCTCGGCCCGCCGCCCGGTCAGACCCTTCGGCCGCAGGTCGACCAGCAGGACATGGGTGTCGGTGCCGCCGGAGACGATGTCGAGGCCGCCTTCGGCAAGCCCGGCCGCCAGCACCTTGGCGTTGTCGACCACCGTGTGAGCGTAGGCCGCGAACTGCGGCTGCAGCGCCTCGCCGAACGCCACCGCCTTGGCGGCGATGACGTGCATCAACGGGCCGCCCTGCAGGCCGGGGAACACCGCCGAATTGATCTTCTTTCCCAGGTCCGGGTCGTTCGACAGGATCAAGCCGCCGCGCGGGCCGCGCAGGGTCTTGTGGGTGGTCGTCGTGACAATATGGGCGTGCGGCAGCGGGCTGGGGTGGGCGCCGCCGGCGACCAGCCCGGCGAAATGCGCCATGTCGACCATCAGATAGGCGCCGGCCTTGTCGGCGATCTCGCGGAACCGGGCGAAATCGATGAACCGCGGATAAGCCGATCCGCCGGCGATGATCAGCTTCGGGTGGTTCTCCAGCGCCAGGCGCTCGACCTCGTCGTAGTCGATTTGCGCATCGTCGCGGCGCACGCCGTAATGCAGCGCTTTGAACCACTTGCCCGACAGGTTCGGGGCGGCGCCGTGGGTCAGGTGACCGCCGGCGGCCAGCGACATCCCCATGATCGTGTCGCCGGGCTGCAGCATTGCCAGAAACACCGCCTGATTGGCCTGCGCGCCGGAATGCGGCTGGACGTTGGCGAAGGCGCAGTCGTACAGCGCCCGGGCACGCTCGATCGCCAGCCGCTCGGCCACGTCGACATGGTCGCAGCCGCCGTAATAGCGCCGACCCGGGTAGCCCTCGGCGTATTTGTTGGTCAGCGGCGAACCCTGCGCCTCGAGCACGGCGCGCGAGACGATGTTCTCGCTGGCGATCAACTCGATCTGGTCCTGCTGCCGCTTCACTTCGTCGCGGATGGCGGCGGACACCTCCGGGTCGGCATCGGCGACACCGACTTGGAAGAACTGGTCGAAGGCGCTGGCGGCGTCAGCCAGTTCCGGTGAAATCGTCATGGCGGTCTGCAATTCCCTGAGCCTATAGCTTGTTGACGCGGCGGTCGTGGCGCCCGCCCTCATACTCCGTTGCGAGGAAAATCGAAAGGCAATCCTCGGCCACCTCCTGACCGACCAGCCGCGCACCGATCGCCAGGACGTTGGCATCATTATGCTGGCGCGCCAGCCGCGTCGACGTGGTGTCGTGGCACAGGGCGGCGCGCACGGCGCGGTGGCGATTCGCCGCGATGCTGATGCCGATTCCCGTGCCGCACACCAGTATGCCGCGCTGGGCCCGCCCGTCCGCGATCACCTCGGCCATCGCGGCGGCATAGTCGGGATAGTCGACGGACTCCGGACTGTCGGTGCCCAGATCGATCACCTCTAGCCCGGATTCGCCCCAGGATTCGCGGATAAATGTCTTCAACGCCTCCTTCAGCGAGTAGCCGGCGTGATCCGAAGCTATGGCCAAGACACCTTGATACATACCGCATCACTATCGTTGCACCGACGGCCCGCCGGCGATTGCCACCGGGCAATCTCCATATATCGCGGACCGAGGCGATAGTGACACAAAAGATGGGTGATCTGCCAGACCTAGCACCGTCCCGTGCCCGCCAGCACACGATCGCCCGACGGCCGTAACACTCGCCCGCCCAACGGTTTGTCCGGTCGGCCAACCGCAGTAATACAGGGTTTGACCGGGTTGGCCAAGCAATCCGCCCATATACGACAATTCCAAATCCTACCGAACCGCCGCTGACGACCGATCGCGAAAACCTTATTATTCCCCGCAATTCCTTCTAACCTTAATTATTTTTAGGTTTTCAGTTGACATCTAAGATTTCCGTTGTATGTGTTAGCTGATTTTCGGTCTGCTGTAACAGGAAAAGAGATGAGCGAAGAACAAACCTCTAGTGAGAAAGTCACCAGCACCGATTTGCTGCGTATGGCCACCGACGTGGTCGCGTCCTACGTCAGCAAGAATTCGGTGGGGCCCGACCAGCTTCCCGACCTGATCAATTCGGTCCATGCCACGCTGAAGGCCGTCGACGGGCGGTCGACGCCGGTGCCGGAGCTGCCGTTGAAGCCGGCGGTTCCGATTCGGCGGTCGGTTCAGCCCGACTACATCGTGTGTCTGGAGGACGGCAAGAAGCTGAAGATGCTGAAGCGGCATCTGCGCACGACCTATGACATGACACCGGACGAATACCGGGCGAAATGGAGTCTGGCACCGGACTATCCGATGGTGGCGCCCAACTATGCGGCGCAGCGGTCCGCGTTCGCGAAAAAGATCGGCCTTGGCCGCGGCGCGCGAGGCGCCACCCGCAAGAAGTCTAAGTGACGGCCGGACGCTGACCCTGGCCCGTCGTTCGGCGGGTGCCGGGCCGGTTTGGCCGGTCGGCGATTTGGCGGGTGGATCAGTTTGCCTTGGTCATTCCGCCCGGCGGCGCAGCACGTAGGCGAGTTTGGCCACCGCGGCGCGGGTCAGTGCGGCCTCGGTCGAGGTCGCCGGCCCCTGAATGGACACCTCCGTCAACGTCACCGGGTCTACGGCCGTCACCTTGACGGCGTTGCCGATTCGCATGAACTCCAACAGGACCTCGCGTTCAAGCATGGGCCGGCCAGCGCCGTGCCGCCGCGTGGCGCGACGCGGCGCATCCTGCAACCGGCGCGACGGCGCCGCCCACCGGGTCGCGCCCGGGCGGCCTGCCCGCTTCGTCGAACGCCTCGACCGCAGCGCCGCTACGCTCGTCGGCCTTCTCCTGGTGGCTCGGACCGCGTGGACGCGACGCAGACCGCGGCCAGTTCGAGAAGTGCGGGCTAGGTGATCGCCGGCCGGTACGCCGGGTCCCAGGCAGAACCGCGACGGCCGGTCTTCGGTGTTCCGAGGGCCCTGCTGGCGAATCGGGGAGGCCACGCCGGTCGCCGCGATTCCGGCGATCGGCGACGGTGCCGTCGTCCGGCGGCATCCGGTGGCCGTTATCCAGCCGATCCTGGCTGCGCGATTGCCGGTCAGGCAGCGGTCGGCGATCCGCCGATCGTATAGCCCAGTCGGCCGACCCAGTATCGCTCAATCTGGACCAGCGATTCGTTGAGATCGTTGAGCGAGGCTTCGGAGATATTCACCTGCTGAAGCCCCTCGAGCTGCCGATCGAACATCTCGCGTAACTGGTCACGCAGGGACAAACCCTTCTCCGACAGCCTGACACGAACCGACCGACGGTCGTGCAACGAGCGTTCCTGTACCAGGTAGCCGTTCTCGACCATTTTCTTGACGTTGTACGAAACGTTCGAGCCCAGGTAGTAGCCACGCGCCGTCAACTCGCCAACAGTGAGATCGTCACTGCTGATATTATACAGGATCAGGCTTTGGACATTGTTGATATCGTGGATACCCCGGCGCTCCAACTCGGCTTTCACCAGTTCGAGAAACTGGCGATGGAGCCGCTCGATCAAGAGGATGCTTTGGTAGTATGGGTGCTGCACCAATCCCTCCTAGGCGGATGGTGAATTTCGTCGTTCGTGAATCATCTGATAGGCACGAGCTAACAATGATATATAGACCTTAACTAATTATTTCCCGGCAATCATCTTAAAGATACCCGAAAAATCGAGCGACTCCGAACCGGCGTTGCAAAATAGGGTATAGAGCGCCGCCGCCTGGGCGCCAATAGGGGTTGCGGCGCCCACTGATTGCGCCGCTTCCTGGGCGAGTCGCAGGTCCTTGAGCATCATCGCGGCTGTGAATCCCGGTCGGTAGTTCCGATTCGCCGGCGACGACGGAACGGGGCCGGGAACCGGGCAATAACTGGTCAGCGACCAGCACTGGCCCGAGCTCTGCGAGCTGATGTCGAACAGCTTCTGCCGGTCGAGCCCCAGCCGGTCGGCCAGCGCGAATGCCTCGCCGACCGCAATCATCGAGACGCCCAGCACCATGTTGTTGCAGATCTTCGCCGCCTGTCCGGTCCCCGCCGCGCCGGCATGGACGATGGTCTTGCCCATGCACGCCAGGATCGGCTCGGCCCGCGCGAAGGCGGCGTCGGTGCCGCCGACCATGAAGGTCAGGGCACCCGATTCGGCCCCGCCGACGCCGCCGGACACCGGCGCATCCAGCATCGTGAACCCGGCATCGGCGGCCATCGCGCTGACCGCGCGGGCGCTCTCGACGTCGATCGTCGACGAATCGATCAACAGCGCGCCGGCGCGGGCGGCGCCCAGCACGCCGTCGTCGCCGGCATATACCGTGCGGACATGGCGGCCGGCCGGCAGCATGGTGATGACCACGTCCGCCGCGGCGACCGCCTCGGCGATCGACCCGGCCGGCTTGACGCCATGGCCGGCGGCCGCAGCCACGCTGGCCTCGGCCAGGTCGAACCCGACGACCGCATAGCCCGCCGTCACCAAGTTGCGCGCCATGGGTCCGCCCATGTTGCCGAGCCCGATGAATCCGATCTCCGTCATGGCCAGCCCCCGATTGCGGTTGCCGGGCGATCATAGCGCCGCGCGCCCGTCCGGTGTAGCGCGGGTCACGCCAGCACCAGATCGCGGTCGCCCAGCGGCGCGAAATACCGGTCGACCGCCTGGTCGGCGACATGCGCCAGGTCGGCCGGCCACCAGCGCGGCGTCCGGTCCTTGTCGACGACCACCGCGCGGATCCCCTCGAAGAAGTCGTGCGCCGCCAGGAATGCGTGGGCCAGCCGGTATTCCATGATCACGCAGGAATCGTAGTCCATGGATTGGCCGTGGCGGAGCTGGCGCAGCGCGACCTTCAGGCTGGTCGGCGACTTGCCGTCGAGCGCGTGCAGCGCATCGTCCGCCCAGGCCTCGTCGATGCCGGCCAGGCCGTCGCGGATGGCCTCAACGCTGTCGGCGTCAAACACGCGGTCGATGGCCGCCCGGGCCTCGGCCAGCGGCGCCGGCCCGGCGTCGCCGGCATACGTCGCCAACATCCGGTCGACGACGGCGCCTGGATCGCCCGACCAGTCGGCATCGGCCAGGTCGTCGATCAGCGCCGCCATCCGGTCACCGGGCACGTGGTGGGTGGCGATCCCGGCATAGCGGGCGTCGGCCAGGCCCAGACGCGCGCCGGTCAGCGCCAGATAGCGGCCCAGCGCTCCGGGACAGCGCGGCAGGAACCAGCCGCCGCCGACGTCGGGAAAGAACCCGATGCCGCATTCCGGCATGGCGAACAGAATCCGCTCGCCGGCCAGCCGGTGCGAGCCGTGCACCGCCAGCCCTACGCCGCCGCCCATCACCACGCCGTCGATCAGCGCCACATAGGGCTTGGGGAAATGGTGGATGCGCCAGTTCAGGAGATATTCGTGGCGGAAGAAGTCCTGGTCCGGCTGCCCGGTCAGCCGCCGCGCCGCCTCCGGCCCCATGTCGTAGAGGTCGCGCAGATCGCCGCCGGCGCAGAAGGCGCGGTTGCCGGCCGCCCGCATCACGACGGCGCGGATCGACGGATCGGCGGCCCAGGCGCGCAACTGCGGGTCGATCGCGCGGATCATGCCGAGCGTCAGCGCGTTCAGCGCGTGCGGCCGATTGAGGGTGATGAGGCCGAGTGGTCCGCTCGCCTCCAACAATACTTCGTCCGTCATTCCGCCGCTCGCGCGTTGCCGGCCGTCACCGTTCCAGCAGCCGTCGGGCGATGATCAGCCGCATGATCTCGTTGGTGCCTTCGAGGATCTGGTGGACCCTGACGTCGCGTAGATAGCGCTCGACCGGGTACTCCTTCATGTATCCGTAGCCGCCGTGCAGCTGCAGGGCATCGTTGCAGACGGCGAACGCCGCATCGGTGGCGAAGCGCTTGGCCATGGCGCAATGCAGCGTGGCGTCCGGGTGCCCCGCGTCCAGCGCCCCCGCCGCCCGGGTGACCATCAGCCGCGCCGCGTCCAGCTCGGTGGCCATGTCGGCGAGGCGGAACCGTAAAGCCTGGAACTCGGCCAGCGGCCGGCCGAACTGGCGGCGCGCCTGCAGATGCGCGCGCGCCGCCTCCAGGCAGGCCCGAGCCCCGCCCAGCGAGCAGGCGGCGATGTTCACCCGGCCGCCGTCGAGCCCGATCATGGCGAATTTGAACCCCTCGCCTTCGGCGCCCAATCGGTTGGCGACCGGCACCCGGCACTGGTCGAAGATCACCGCCGTGGTCGGCTGGCTGTTCCAGCCCAGCTTGCGCTCCTTCTTGCCGAAGGCGAGGCCAGGCGCGCCCGCCTCGACCAAGATTGTCGAGATGCCCTTCGGCCCGTCGCCGCCGGTGCGCGCCATAACGAGGTAGAGGTCCGAGGTCGAGCCGCCGGAGATGAACGCCTTGGCGCCGTTCAGGACGTAGTCGTCGCCGTCGCGGTCGGCCCGCGTCCTGAGCGATGCGGCGTCGGAGCCGGCGTCCGGCTCGGTCAGGCAGTAGCTGGCAAAATGCTCCATGGTCATCAGCTTCGGCAGGAAGCGCGCGCGCTGCGCGTCGTCGCCGAAGCGGTCGATCATCCAGCCCACCATGTTGTGGATCGAGATGTAGGCGGCGGTCGACACGCAGCCCGCCGCCAGCTCCTCGAAGATCACCGCCGCGTCGAGCCGGCCGAGGCCCGATCCGCCATGGGCGTCGCGGCAACAGATGCCGGCGAATCCCAGCGCCGCGGCGGCGCGCAGCGCCTCCACCGGAAACACGCAGCCCTCGTCCCAGTCCGCCGCGAACGGCGCCATGCGCTCCGCGGCGAAGGTCCGCGCGGCATCCTGAAACGCCCGCTGGTCGTCGGAGAGAGAGAAATCCATGGAGGACGGTCCGGGCGCCCGGTCCCTTGCCGGCGGTTTCGGAGGTCGGCGCGTTAGCGCCTGGTAAGTACACCGGGGAATCACGAAGCGCAATCCGATGAGCATCCGACGACGACGGCGAAACCGATGAGCATGCGCACACGCACCGATGCCACGCGGCGAGTGCGCGCCTTGCATCGCTCAGGGCTTGCGCCCGGCCGCACTTTTCCGGCAGCTTCCCTGGTGACGACAGCCACGTGACGGAATCCGGCGATGCCATCGCAACTCTTTCCCGGTGCCTATCCGCATACCCGGCTGCGGCGCAATCGGGCGGACGGCTGGACGCGGCGGCTGGTGGCGGAGCACCGGCTGAGCGCCGACGACTTGATCTGGCCGGTGTTCGTGATCGAGGGCGACGCGGCGCGCGAACCGGTGGCGTCGATGCCGGGGGTCGACCGGCTGACCGTCGACCTGCTGACCAAGGCGGTCGGCGAGGCGGCGGCGCTGGGGATTCCGGCGGTCGCGCTGTTCCCCCACGTGCCGGCGGAGCGCAAGAGCGCTGGCGGCGACGAGGCGGTCGACCCGGACAACCTGATGTGCCGGGCGATCCGGGCGGTCAAGGCGGCGCACCCCGACGTCGGTGTGGTCACCGACGTCGCGCTGGATCCGTATACCACCCACGGCCATGACGGGCTGCTGCGCGACGGCCTGATCCTCAACGACGAGACCGTCGACGTATTGGTCGACCAAGCGCTGGTGCAGGCCGACGCCGGCGCCGACGTGATCGCGCCGTCGGACATGATGGACGGGCGCGTCGGCGCCATCCGCCGGGCGCTCGACGAGGAGGGTCACGAGCGCGTGCGCATCATGGCCTACGCCGCCAAGTATGCCTCGGCGTTCTACGGCCCCT